>JAAZBQ010000530.1 GCA_012513725.1 Chloroflexota bacterium | reverse complement strand
CTGTTCGCCCGGAACCTGAACTGGAACGTGGTGGGCAAGAAGGTCTCGAAAGGCGGCAAGGTCGTCTTGACGCTGGAGTACGCGGGGAAAGTCTAGCAGGAGGAGGAACACCCATGGCCAAGAAGACTCCCAAACCGGCGGCGCGGAGGAAGCGTGGGGCCGAGGACCACATTCTGGGCGAGCGCCAGAACATCATCGACACCGCGGAGCGGGACTTTTTCGCCAGTACCGGCCTCTCGCCCTTCGTCACCTGGAAGAAGGGCGAGATGGAGGCCGCGCTGCGGGGCGAGATCACCGAGTTCGACGATCCGCGCAAGGCGGGCATCATCGCCGAGATGAAGGCGAACAGGGCCAAGAAGGCGGGCAAGTAGCCCATGGACGGGGTAGACGACGTGGGCCCGCCCGAGTCGGAGCCCGCGGCAGGGAACGCCGGGAACGCGGTAGGGGATGCCGAGGACGATGGGGGCCACCTGGAGGAGGCCGAGGGGGCTCCGCCAGATCCGGTACCAGGGGAGGAGGCGGACCCCGATGGGGCGCCTCCCTCCTGGGCGCGGCAGCCCGGGGAGCCCATCAACTGGTTCCGGCGTTTTGAGGCCTTTCGCATGATGCCCGACCGCTCGGTGCTGGGGTGCTACCGGCAGTGGTTGTTGGCCCAGGCGCCCCCCGGGGACCTGGCCCGGCGGGGGGCCATCCAGAGGCGCGTGGCAACACCCCGCTCCTGGCGGGAGGCGGCGCGCATCTGGCGCTGGAGGCAGCGGGCGGAGGACTGGGACATCGCCGAGTCCCAGCGGATCGCCCGGGAGTTTGAGGCGGAACGGGCCGAGGACCGGCGCCGGCGCCTGGACGTGCTGCGGGCCTACCGGGCGAAGCTCACCCAGGCGCTGGCCATGCTGGACCCCCGCGATGCCACCTGGAAGGTGGTCACCGAGGGCCTGGCCATGGTGACCAAGGAACTCCGGACGGAGTACGAGGGCGCGGGGTTCGGCACGGCGAACCTGGACGTGGACATCGAACTCAAGTGGAACGACCGGGCCGCGGCACCCGCGGACGCGGAGCCCCCGGCAGAGACCGCCGGGGGGAGCCGGGAGCGGGATGCCGGTGCCCTGGCGCGGGAAGCCCACGACCGGGAGGGGGAGGCTTCAACTTGACCGTAGAGGTTACTATTCGGGAAATACGTAATAAGAGATCTCTTATTACGTATTTCCCGAATAGTAACCAAACCGTCAAGTTGGGGCCAGAGCGCCCCTCTTTTCCCCCCGGGGGTGGACCGTTCGCACACGATGGAGAACCTACAGTAGATGCCCAGTTTCGCTGTCCGGGGAGCCTCGCCCAACCGCCTGCGCCGGGTGACGATGCCGCCCCTCCACGCCGGCCAGTTGGAGGTCGTGCGGGACCCCACCCGCTTCAAGGTACTGACCTGCGGGCGGCGGTGGGGCAAGACCCGCATGTGCGCCGCCATCACGGTCCACGAGGCCCTCGGGGGCAAGCGCTGCTGGTGGGTGGCCCCCTCCTACGGGGTGGCCGTCATCGGCTGGCGGGAGATCACCAACCTGGCCGCCCAGATACCGGGCGTCACGGTGCGGGGCGGGGATAGACTCCTCCTCTTCCCCGGCGGGGGCACCATCCAGGTGCGCTCGGCGGCGGGGCAGACGGGGCTGCGCGGTGAGGGGCTGGATCTCGTGATCATCGACGAGTGTGCCTTTGTCCGGGAGAAGGCCTGGACGGAGGCGATCCGCCCGACCCTCTCCGACCGGAAGGGGCGGGCGCTCCTCATCTCCACGCCGAACGGGCGCAACTGGTTCTGGAAGGTGTGGTTGCGGGGGAATCCGGATGAGCAGGAGAAGGACGCCGACTGGCGCTCCTGGCGCTTCCCGACGGTGTCCAACCCCTACATCGACCCCGCCGAGGTGGCGGAGGCGAAGCGGAACCTCCCGGAGCGCTCCTTCCAGCAGGAGTATGAGGCGCAGTTCCTGGACGACGCGGGGTCCGTCTTCCGCAAGGTGATGGCGTCGGCCACCGCCACGGAGCGGGACATCCCGGAGAAAGGGCACTCCTACATCTTTTCCGTGGACTGGGGCAAGATGGAGGACTATACGGTGATCAGCGTGCTGGACACCGGGACCCGGGAACTGGTGTGGCTGGAGCGCTACGGCTGGATCGACTATGTCGCCCAGCGCCGGCGCCTGCGCGCCCTGTACGACCTCTGGCAGCCCGAGTACGTCGCCGCGGAGCGCAACGCCATGGGCGAGCCGGTGATCGACGAGCTGCGGGCCGAGGGGATCGTGGTGCAGCCCTTCACGACGACCTGGGCCTCCAAGAAGGAGGCCATCGAGACGCTCCAACTGGACCTGGAGAAGGACCGGCTGAAGATCCTCCCGGACCCCGTGTTGGTGAACGAACTGCAAGCCTACGAGATGACCCGCACGCCGTCGGGCCTGGTCAAGTACGGCGCTCCGGAGGGCTACCACGACGATTGCGTGATGAGCCTGGCGATCGGGGCCTGGCACCTGGACCACACGCAGCCCCCGGAAGTATTCGATAGTCCCCTGCTATAGGAGAGATGCATGGCGACGTTCTGGGAAAAGCTCCAGGAGACGGTGCGGCTGGCCGCGTCCGTGTGGACGCACGGCGACTACTTTCGTACCTCGGTCACGGGCTATGAATCGGTGGGACTGACCGAAGAGCAGGTAGAGCGCATCAAACGCTACGACCTAACCTGGAAGTGGTACCAGGGCCAGATGGACAAGCCCCTCAAGGTGCGCCCCGGCAAGCCGGACGACAACGTGACGATCAACCACTGCCGGCGGGTCGTGGACAAGGGGGTGTCCTTCCTCTTTGGCAAGGAACTCACCTTCCAGATCGACCGGGTCAAGCAGACCAAGCAGGAGGACGCGCTAAAGGCGTTCTGGCAGGAGAACCGCCAGGGCTCCCTCCTCCACGATATCGCCCTGAACGGCGGCGTGTGCGGCACCTTCTACCTCCAACTCCTGGCGCCCCCAGCCCGGTCTGCCGGGCCGGGCAGCAGCCGACGCACGCCGCGCCTGGTGAACCTCTCGCCCCTCGCCGTGCACCCGGAGTGGGACACCGCGGATGTGGACCGGGCGGTGGCCTACCAGCTCCGCTGGGTGGAGG
>JAAZBQ010000529.1 GCA_012513725.1 Chloroflexota bacterium | reverse complement strand
GAGCTACCTGGCCGGCGTGATCCTCGAGGAGCTGATGCGCCCCCACAATCGCGCCGCGGTGCTGGTCATCGACCCCCACGGCGAGTACGACACCCTGGTCGAGATGCAGGGCGACCGGCGCTTTTTCGCCGATCCCTACCGCCCGGAGGTCAAGGTCGTCCGCCCCGGCGACATCAAGGTCAAGGTCTCCTCGTTGGAGCTCGGCGACCTACGCTACCTGCTGCCCAACCTCACCGAGCGGATGCACTTTTTGCTCGGGCGCGCGTTCAACCGGGTCAGGCGCAAGTACGGGCCCGACAAGTGGACCCGCGCCGCGCTCCTGGTGGAGATCCGCGCCGGCCTGGGCGATCAGCCCGTCACCGACCCCAACGACGACGACCTGGAGGAGGACCCCACCGTCGGCGGCCTGGTCTGGCGGGTGAACTCGACGCTGATGGACTCGCACCTCTTTGACGACCACACCGGCCTGCCCCTCACCGACCTCCTCTGCCCGGGCCGGCTGACCGTCCTGCAGCTGAACGAGATCGCCGAGCGCGAGCAGCAGACCATCGTCGCCACGCTCCTCCGGCGGGTGATGCGCGCCCGGATGGACACCGAGCGGGGCCTGGCGCCCCGGGGCGGCGAAAACCACCTGCCCTACCCGGCGTTCGTCCTCATCGAGGAGGCCCACAACTATGCGCCGGCCAACGCCGAGATCATCACCACCCAGATCCTCAAGCAGGTCCTCTCAGAGGGCCGCAAGTTCGGCGTCTCGGTGGGGCTCATCAGCCAGCGGCCGGGCAAGCTGGACGGCGACGTGTTGTCGCAGTGCATGACGCAATGTATCATGCGCATCGTAAACCCCGTGGACCAGGGGCGCGTGGCAGAGAGCGTCGAGTCGGTGGGCCGGGACCTGATCACCGAGCTGCCGGCGCTCACCAAGGGGCAGGCCATCGTCGCCGGGGCCTCGGTGAACACACCCGTCCTGGTGCGGGTGCGCCGGCGCCTCACCCGCCACGGCGCCGAGGACCCCAACGCGCCAGAGCGCTGGCAGCAGTTCTTTTCCGAGGAGGACGAACGCCAACGCGCCCGGGATAACGCCCGCCCGGCCGACACCCCCGAACGCACGGGCCGCAAGCGCATCTACCTGCCCGTATGAGGATGATGCCAAGCACACGGGATGGTGGATCACCGTATCGAAGCCCGGCGCTCCCATCCGATCCATCCGTCGATCCGGGCCGTCCGTGGTAAAGGACCCGCAGAGGAGTAGCGCCGCATGAACCGACCGAACGTCGTCTACCTGCACTCCCACGATTCGGGGCGCTACGTGCAGCCCTACGGGTACGACATCCCCACGCCCCACATCCAGCGCTTTGCCGAGCAGGGCGTGGTCTTTCGGCAGGCGTTCAACGCCGCGCCCACCTGCTCGCCGAGCCGCGCGGCGCTCCTCACCGGGCAGGCGGCGCACTCTTCCGGCATGATCGGCCTGGCCCACCGGGGGTTCGCCCTGCACGACTATTCCCAGCACCTGGTGCACACCCTGCGCACGGCGGGCTACCGCTCGACCCTCATTGGGGTCCAGCACATCGCACGTGATCCCGAGGTGATCGGTTATGACGAGGTGGTGCCCCTGCCCAGCCGCATGGCGGCCGACGTGGCCCCCGCGGCGGTGCGGTTCCTGTCCGAGACGCCCGAGCAGCCCTTTTTCCTGACCGTCGGGTTCAGCGAGACCCACCGCGAGTACCCCGAGCCGGGGCCCGGCGACGATCCGCGCTACTGCCGGCCGCCGGATCCCCTGCCCGACGCGCCAGAGACCCGCTACGACATGGCCGCCTACCGGACCTCCGCCCGGCGGATGGACGAGGGCTTTGGCGCCGTCCTCGCCGCCCTCGACGACGCCGGCCTGGCCGAGAACACGCTGGTCATCATGACCACCGACCACGGCATCGCGTTCCCCAAGATGAAGTGCAACCTCACCGATCACGGCATCGGTGTGATGCTCATCATGCGGGGGCCGGGCGGGTTCAGCGGCGGGCAGGCGCTCGATGCGATGGTCTCCCACATTGACGTCTTCCCCACCCTCTGCGACCTCCTGGAGATCGACCCGCCCGGGTGGCTGCAGGGCCGTTCGATGATGCCCCTCATCCGCGGGGAGGCTGAGGAGATCAACGAGGAGGTCTATGCCGACGTCACCTACCACGCCGCGTACGAGCCCCTGCGCTGCGTGCGGACCCGCCGG
>JAAZBQ010000528.1 GCA_012513725.1 Chloroflexota bacterium | reverse complement strand
CCGGGTACCGGGTGGTGGCGAGCGTGGCCCCTTCGGCGCCAGCCTTCTTTGGCGTTCGGGTCTTCGCCCAGATGGAGGCGGCGTTGCAGGCGCTGGGGTTCTCCGCCGCCGGCGAGACGGCCTATGGTGCAGAGATGGTGGGTGAGGCCCATCTCGAGATGGTGGATGCCGAGCCCTCCCGCTGGCCCGTCATCACGTCTTCTTGCCCGGTGGTGGTGAACCTCATCGAGCGCTACTACCCCGACCTCCTGCCACACCTGGCGCCCATCGCCTCGCCCATGGTCGTCCACGGCCGCTGGATGCGCGAGCGCTACGGGGACGATGCCGTCATCGTGTTCATCGGCCCCTGCATCGCCAAAAAGGCCGAGATCCAGCGCACCTGCGCCGAGGGCGCCGTGGACGCCGCGCTGACCTTTACCGAGTTGCAGGCCTGGATGGACGAGGCCGGGGTCGCCATTCCGGATGCCGAACTCGGTGAGGAGCCGGCGCCCCGGGCCAACGCCCGGCTGTTCCCCATCGAGGGTGGCCTGGTGGGCACTGCGAACATGGATACGGACCTGTTGACCAGTCACATCGTCACGACGTCGGGCCTGGAGGCCTGCGAGGACGTCCTGCGCGGCATTCGCGGCGAGGCCCTGTCTGCCTGCATGGTAGAACTCATGGCCTGCGAGGGGGGCTGCATCAACGGGCCGATGATGGCCGGGCACGGCTCGGTGTTCTCGGCGCGCCAGCAGGTCATCGAGTACGCCTCGCGCCGGCAGCCGCAGCCCCTGCCCGGTCGCGACGAGTGGCCGGATCTGGCGTGCGACTATGCGGACCTCAGCGTGCCGGCGCCCTCCTTTTCCGAGGAGCAGATCACCGAGATGCTGCACCGGGTGGACAAGTACACGCCCGAGGATGAGCTGAACTGCGGCGCCTGCGGCTATGAGACCTGCCGGGAAAAGGCCGTCGCCACCCTGCGCGGCATGGCCGAGCCGACCATGTGCATCCCGTACATGCGCCGGCGCGCCGAGTCGCTTCGCCAGGTGGTGATGGACGTGACCCCCAACGCCATCCTGATCGTCGACTCGCGCCTCTACGTCCAGGACCTGTCGCCCTCGGCGGAAAAGCTGCTGCGTACCCGCCGCCACCAGGCGCTCGGCCGGCCGCTGGATGCCATCCTGCCGGCGGTGGAGGGCTTTAGCCGGGTGCGCAACAGCGGGACGCCGATCCTCCACGAGGTGGTGCGCCTGCGGCCGG
Organism: Chloroflexota bacterium; assembly: GCA_012513725.1. GTDB lineage: Bacteria > Chloroflexota > Anaerolineae > UBA1429 > UBA1429 > JAAZBQ01. Next base: position 2,757 of record JAAZBQ010000528.1, on the reverse strand, counting down.
ACCTCGTCGTCGAGCAGACCATCGTGCCGGTCGAAGGCCAGAACCTGTTGATGGCCATTCTGCGGGATATCACCGAGCGGGAGCGGCAGGGCGAAGAACTGGAGCACATCCGGAGCGAGGCCCTCGCCCACTCCCAGACGGTGGTCAAGAACCAGATGCGGGTGGCCCACGAGATCGCCGAACTCCTCGGCGAGACCACGGCCGAGGCACGGATGGCCCTCTCGCGGCTGGCCGAGCTGCTGGAAAAGGGCGGCGGCCAGTGAGGGCATTCGTCGATGTGGCCTGGGAGAGCCTCTCCCGCCACGGGGAGGAGCTCTGCGGCGACACGGTCAAGGTGACCACGACGCAGAACTCGTTCGTGGCGGTGCTCTCCGATGGTCTGGGTTCGGGGGTCAAGGCCAACATCCTCTCCACCCTGACGGCCCAGATCGCCGGGGCCATGTTCGCCCGGCAGGCCCGCATCGAGGATGTGGTCGAGACACTGGCCGAGACGCTCCCCGAGTGCCACGAGCGCAAGCTGGCCTACGCGACGTTCGCCATGCTCAAGATTCTGCACGGCACCGAGGCGCTTCTCGTCGAGTACGACTCGCCACCGCTGATCCTCGTGCGCGACGGAGAGGTGGTGACGCTGCCCGTCCGCGAGCAGGTGATCAACGGCCGGCGAATCCGCGAAGCACGCTTCCATCTGCGGGTTGGTGACTATCTCGTGATGGTCAGCGACGGGTACGAGCACGCAGGCGTTGGCGGGCTGTATCGCCTGGGCTGGGGCTGGCAGAACATTGCCACGTCGGTCAAGCGCTGGTGCGCCACGGGCGGAGACGCCCATAGCCTGGTCAATGCCCTGGTCCGCACCTGCCTCAAGCTATACGATGGCCGCCCCGGCGACGATGCCACCTGCGTGGCGATGCACGTGCGTCGCGCCGTGCGCGCCACGGTGCTCACCGGCCCCCCGGCCGACAAGGAGCAGGACGAGTTTGCGGTCGCCCGGCTGATGGCCGGCGAGGGCATCAAGGTTGTCTGCGGGGGCACCACCGCGCAGTTGGCTGCCCGGGTGCTGGACAAGCCCCTGCAGGTAGAGTGGGTGCCGCCCTCCCAGCGCACCAAGAGCCAGCCGGCGCGCAAAAAGGGCACGCCGCCGATGGCCAGGCTCGAGGGGGTGGACCTGGTCACCGAGGGGATCATCACCCTCGGGCAGACGCTGGAACTCCTGGAGGCCGCCGAAACGGTCCACGACCTGCCCCCGGGGAGCGACGCCGCCACGCGCCTGGCGCGCATCCTGCTCTCCTCCGACGATATCCACTTTGTGGTGGGCACGGCGATCAACCCGCACCAGATCGCCGACGTGATCCGAGGGGAGACGATGCGCATGATGTACGTCCGGGATATCGTGAGCCACCTGAAACGGCGGAACAAAGAGGTAACCGTCGAGCGTGTCTAGCCGAGTAGGAGGATGGGTGCAGATGCATAGCAGAATGACGACGTACGGCCGCACGCTGGCGTCCTCGCGGGCGCTGGGACTGGTCCTGGCCCTCACCGCCGGGTTGACGATCCCCACGCTGGGGTTGCCGCAGTGGATCACCGGGCCGCTGGTGAACGCGCTGCTCTTCCTGACCGCGCTGCGGCTGGGGGTGAGCGGGGCGATGGTCGTGGGGTTGGTGACTCCCCTGGCCGCCGTGCTCCGCGGCGTGCTGCCGTTGCCGCTCCTAGTGATGACGCCGTTCATCGCCTTGGGCAACGCCACGCTGGTGGGGGTATTCGGGACCTTGCGGGGCAGGAACCCGCGGCTGGCTGTAGGGGCTGCGGCCCTGGCCAAGTTCGCGCTCCTCTCCGCGACGGTCACGCTCCTGGTCGCCCGGCCGCTGAGCCTGGCGATCGGTGGGAGCGCCCAGGTGGTGGCGCTGCCGGCAGCCATGGTCGAGATGATGCGCTGGCCGCAGCTGGCCACCGCCCTCATCGGCGGCGCCATCGCCCTCGGCACCGATGCGCTCATCGCCCGGCGGGCGGAAGGACAGGATTGACGGGATTCTCTGGACAGGATTGACAGGATAGGGAGCGGCACATAGGATGGGCGGCGGCCAGCGAATGGCCGCCGTTCCCGATCCGACGGATCGCTCTCACATCCTGTCCATCCTGTCTTTGCATCCTGATCATCCTATCCAGACCATCCTGTCCATCCTGTCAATCCCGTCAACCTCCTGGAGGGCGCCATGAACCTGCGGTTTGGCGATGAGGACTGGGCGCGCATCGCGCGCGACTATACCGCCTGGTGGAACCACGCGCTGGACCGTCCCCTCGTGCAGATCATGGGTTGGGAGCCGGAGCCCGGCCGCGAGTACCCCGAGTGGCCTCGCCGCGTGGCGGGATTCGGCGACGAGATGTCCCCCGAGGAGATGGTGGACCGGGTGACGCCGCATCTCGAGGCTACCCGCTACTATGGCGATGCCTTTCCCCGCTGGTGGGTGGACTTTGGCCCCGGCATGATGGCCGGCTTTCTGGGCGCCGAGGTGCACGTCGTCCCCGAGACGGTGTGGTTCTCGCCGAGCGCCGAGTCCTCTATCTGGGATCTCCACCCGACGTACGATCCCGACAACTTTTGGTGGCAGCGCATCCAGGCCGTGACCCGGGTGGCGGTGGAGGCCTGGGGTAAGCGCGTGCAGGTCGGCCACACGGATCTCGGCGGCAACCTGGACGTCCTCGCCTCCCTTCGCACCACCGAAGGGCTCCTCCTGGACCTCTACGACGCCCCGGAGGAGGTGG
>JAAZBQ010000527.1 GCA_012513725.1 Chloroflexota bacterium | reverse complement strand
GCCAGCACCGCCAGCAGGATGACCTGGATCACGTCGACGCGCATGGTGTCGCGCGCCAGAACATAGCCCCGCGGCCCCGCAAGGTTGCTCCAGACGCGCACATAGCGGATGATGGTGATTGCCCCGGCCGCCAGGGCCAAGAGCGCGGTGATCAGGCCGTTCCAGGCGAGACCTTCCGCGGCGCCCAGGGCTTCCGCCCCGCGCATGATGCCAAACACCACCAGCACCACCCCCGCAGCGCTGGCCAGCACGGCCCACACGAGCGCCAGCACATCGGCCGGAGACCGCGACGCCTGGGCGGGCTCATTGCCCAACGAGGTGTTCTCCATGCACCACCTACTCTCTACGTATAGTACGCCTCGGTGGCGCGGCTCACCCGGTTGATGAGGAGGGTGATCACTGCCAAGATGGCAAAGACGATGATGTTAAAGGCCGCCGCCACGCCAAACCACCCCTGCGGATTCACCAGCTTGAACCCCTGGGTCACCAGGATCTCGGTGAGCCCAAAGGGGCCTCCGCCGGTGACGAAATAGATGACGTTGAACTGGTTAAAGGTCAGCATCACGCCGATCATGATCGCCGGGATCATGGCCGGGCGGATAAGCGGCACGGTGATGGAGCGGAAGCGCTGCCACGACGAGGCGCCGTCCACCTCGGCCGCCTCGTAGAGATCCTGAGGGATGCTCTGCAGGGCGCCGGTGGCGATGACCATCATGAACGGCCAACCCAGCCACACGTTGGCCACCAGGACGGCAATGAACGACAGCGGCAGCACGAGGCCGATCGCGGGGATATTGACGAACGGCGTGGGCTCCAGCAGCCAGCGTGTGTTGCCGGGCAGCCCGATCTCCTGGAGCAGGAGGTTCACCGCGCCGAACCGCTCATGCCACATATTGTGCCACAGCATGCCGGAGATGAGCGCCGGCAGCGCCCAGGGGATGACGAACAGGCTGCGGTACAGACGCCTGCCGGGCAGTCCGCGGGTGTTCAGCGCCAGCGCCACGGCTACGCCGATGATCACGTGGAGGGGAATGTTGACGAACGTCCACACCAGGTTAAAGACGAGAATGCGCAGAAACGAATAGTTGGGCAGCGGTAGGTCGCCGGACAGCACCCGGAAAAAGTTGTCCAGGCCGACCGCGTCCGGATTCTGTAGGCGAAGGTGCTCCAGGGCAAAGTTCGTAAAGGCCATCCACAGTTGGTAAAAGATGGGGTAGAAGGTGATGAGGGCCATGAGGATGAACGCGGGGAGGATGTACAGGTAGGCCAACCTCGATCGCCACAACCGCTGGAAGAATGGAACCCGCCGCTCAGGGGCGCCAGCCGCCATGGTCGACTCCTCCGTACCGTTGGCGGCATGGGCGGCGGTGGCGCCGCCCATGCCACAGGCTACTTGTTATTCGTGCTGTTGATCAGCTGGCATGCCTCGGCCATCGCTTGGTCTTCGGGCAGCACGTCCTCGATAACCTGCCCGAGAGCGTTATCCAGCGGATCCCAGGTGGCCGCCAGTTCGGAAGCCACCGGGAAGGGATCCGAGAACGGCACCTGCTCGAGAAAGCCCGCCACCACCTCGTTCATCGATGCGTCCACATCGGGGTTCACGGGGATCCAGTTGGCTTCGTCCAGATAGCGTCCCTGCACCTCCGCGCTGGTGAGGTACTCGATGAACCGCAGGGCAGCCGCGTGCTCGGCCTCGCTAGAGTTGACGTTCAGGGAGATGACCTCGACCTGGTTCCAGGGCCGGGGATCGCCTTCCCCGTCCACCGTGGGGATCTTGGCCACGCCGACGTTCTCGGCGCCGAGATCGGCGACCGCATCGGCCGACATCCAGGGTCCCTGGATGCGAAAGGCCACCCCTCCGGAGCGAAAGAGGGTATCCATGTCCCCGTCGTTCTGGTCGCAGACGACGCCGGGCGCCTCACAGAGAGTGTTCACGTAGGCAAAGGCCTCCGCCGCGCCGGTCTCGTCGAGGACGCATCGATAGTCCTCGTCAAAGAGGCTGGCGCCAAAGGCGGGCAGCCACATGTAGTTGTGGAACCACTGACGGGTGAGGGCCACACCCTGCTCTTCAGCCATGGCGAGGAGCTCATTCATCGTGGTCGGCGGGGTCTCGACCATGCTGCGGTTGTAGAACATCGCGAGCACCTTGTTGCTCAGGGGTGCCCCCAGGAGCTCGCCGTCGACCCGCCCGCCGTCCGCCGCCTCGGGCTGCACGTTGGCCATAAAAGCGGCGTCCTCAGGGATCGGTGCCAAGAGCCCGGCGGTGGCGTAGGAGGCCATCCGGTCCTGTGGACCGGCAACGAGCGTGGGGCCGCCACCCGCCGCCGCCTCTGTCTGGAACTTGTTCTGCATCTCGTCAAAGGGAACGGCCAGGGCATCGATGGTGATATCGGGGTTGGCGGCCGTGAAGTTCGCGATGGCCTCGGAGAGGAGGCGCTCCTCCGTCTCTATGTAGCCATGCCAGATGGAGATCCCGGTGACCTGGCCATCGCCCGCGGCGCCGGGCCCGGGAGTATCCAGCCCGGGGGGCGCGCCATCGGCGGGCGGCGCACCTTCGGGGCTTGGTCCCTCGGGCGTCTGACCGCCACAGGCGGCCAACACCACAGTCAAGAACAACACCAACAGAGCGTACCGCAATCCTTTCATCGCCTTCTCCTCACATGGGGGAACCCGCAGAACACCGACAACGGTGCACAACCACCAGCGGCTGAACCTCCTTCCCACGCGCCTCACAGCGCGCGATCTGTCGGCGATGTACAATGGGGTGCGGCGGCGACGAAAGAGGCGGGCCGGCACGGCGGTCCTTCCGAGGAGGAGGCGAGGAATGGGGTGCCCTGCGGCCGTATAGCAGGTGGGATGGCCACGACCTACGCGGTACGCGATTGCGGCCAGGGGGATGCGTGTGTGGCTATTGTACGCTGGCGCGTCACAGTATGTCAAGTGCCACACGGCTCCTGCTACACCAGTAGCGCCACGTCCACGTCGTGTCGCGCGAGAAGAGCGCAAAAGCCGTTGACATGGGGCCGCAGGCCGGGTACAATCGGATATGTAAACTCCTGGTCCGCGTCGCCGAGGACGCCACGGGTGGCGCCCCTTTGGCGGCCCGCACAGAACGAGGACAACGATGGACCAATCGGGATCGACGGAGATCAACGACGAGGACTTTGCCACCCTCTGGCAGACCTACGGCGACGTGTACGGCTATGCCACGCCGATGCGGGGGGACCTCCGCGAGGGCGTCGTCCTGCAGTCCCGGTCCGACCGGGTCATTGTCGACATTGGCGCCAAGCAGGAAGCGCTGATCGCCGACCGCGAGCTGCAGGAGATGACCGTCGAGGACCGCGACCTCCTCCGGCCGGGCAACGCCGTGTCCGTCTATATCCTGCACCCCGGAGACGCCGAACGCGCGCCGATCGTTTCCATCGAGAGGGCCCGCGCCTACCAGGATTGGGTCCGCGCCGAGGACTTGCTGCAAAGCGGCGAGATCCTCACCCTCAAGGTCACTGGCTGCAACAAGGGCGGCGCCCTGTGTGAGCTGGGCCGGCTGCAGGGGTTCATCCCTGCCTCGCAGATCTCCACGCAGCCACCGGGCGAGCCCACCGACCCCTCGGGCGACCGGCTCACCCTGCTGGTGGGCATGGAACTGCCGCTCAAGGTCATCGAGGTGGACCGCCGCCGACGGCGGCTGATCATGTCGGAGCGCCAGGCCCTCCGGGAGTGGCGGGCGAAGCAGCGGGAGCGCTTGCTGTCCGAGCTGTCCATCGGCGAAGTGCGCCGCGGCACGGTGAGCAACCTGTGCGACTTTGGCGCTTTCGTGGACCTGGGCGGAATGGACGGGCTTGTGCACATCTCCGAGATCGCCTGGCAGCGCATTCGTCACCCCTCCCAGGTGCTCCGCGTGGGCCAGGAGATCGCCGTGGAGGTGCTGCGGGTCGATCCCGAGGCCCAACGCATCGGGCTGAGCATCAAGCGCACCCTGGAGGATCCCTGGCAGTCGGTCGATGACAAGTACCGCATCGAGGAGTTCGTGGAGGGCACCGTGACGCACCTGGTGCGCTTTGGCGCCTTTGTGGAACTGGAGCCGGGCATCGAGGGGCTCGTGCACCTCTCCGAACTGGCGGATGGCGAGGTCCAGGATCCCGCCGAGATCGTCCGGGTGGGCCAGAGGCTCCGGCTGATGGTACTCAACATCGACACGGAACGCCACCAGATCGGCCTCAGCCTGCGCCGCGTGGGCGGCACCCAGGCCGTGGCGCGATCATAAACCCCGTTCTCTCAGCAACACTGCAGAAAGTCGATATGCCGTACACCGATAGAACCCTGACGTGCACCTCCTGCGGGGTGGCTTTTCTGGATACCTCCCGGGCGCAGCGCCAGCGCGCCCACCGAGAGCCCCCCGCACCAAGCCCCCGGCTGTGCCCCGGCTGCCGGGCACTCGAGCGGCTGACCCGCCGGCGGCGCGGTGTGGTGCGCTGGTTCGACGCCCGCAAGGGCTACGGGTTCATCCGCGACGAGGCAGGCGAGGACGTCTTCGTCCACCGCTCCGCGCTGGCTCAGCCGGGCCGAGTGCGCCTGCGCACGGGCGCCCGGGTGGAGTTCGACCTCCGCCAGGAGGAGCGGGGCCCCGTGGCGCATGCCGTGCGCCCGGTAACCTCCTGAGGCAGGCCACGCCGTCAGGCGCCCGGGCGGCGGGCCCCTGCGGGCTCGCCCGCTTCTTTTAGCATTCCCCTTTCTGTGTGTTATAATGGACTAACCACCGTTCCACTTGACGATGCGCTCCGCGGCGTGGTCCGCGCTTGGCGCCCGGGCATAGAGGAGCCGAACCACGACTGCGTTGAGCCCATCGCTAGAAGTCACCTGGATCTTTGTGTGCGGCGCGTTGGCCTCCGGGCTGGCGGCCCGGCCGGAAGGGCTCGGGCTGCTGGCGGGTTGGCTGGCCGTCGACGCCGCGCTGGGGTACGTGTTCCGGCAGCTCCGCGCCCTCAAAGGGCCCGCAAGCGCCGGACAGGTTGACGTGGCAAGCAGCCGCTGGCAGCGGCTGCGAGACGTGGCGACCACCGCGGGGCCGCGGGCGATCAGCGCCCTCACGGGCAGTGGGGTCGTGCTGGTGCTGGCCACCTACGTCGGGAGGCAGTCGCTGCTGGTAGCCGCCCTGGGGCTCTTTGCCGGTGCCCTGACGACGCTTCTGACCGTTGACGACCGGCCCGCGCTGGAACGCGTCCTGGCCGGCCTGCACGTCAGCGCCGCGTGGCTGATGGGCCACGCCGCCCTGGCGCCGCTCAACGGGGCCTCGTTGGGCCTGGCATTGGTCGCCGGCCTGGCCACCTACGCCCGGCGCTTGCCCGCCGCACGGCTGGGCGGCGCCCGCTGGTTGCTGCGCTGGGCCTGGGCACTCTGGCTGCTGGCCTCCATCCAAGGCCGCCAGCCGCTGGTAACCGCCGTCGTCGCCGCGGGTGCCCTGGCGGAGTTGATGAACCAGGGGATCGACAGGGACGCCGCGGGATGGCTGACGCCGGTCGGGCAGCGCGCCTCCTGGTGGGCCGCCACGGTACTCGTCGCCCTGGCCTCCACGAGATGGGGCTAGGTGCGGAGGCCGTGATCTGGGCGGCGCTGGCAGTGCTGGCCGCCGTGGGGCTCTACTGGCTGCTGGTGGCTTCCGAGGGGACCTACTTGGGCCCGCGCATCGTGGCTGCCCTGTACGATTGGACGGCGTCGCGTTATGACGCCATCAAGCAGAACCAGTTCATCGACGAGCAGCTGTTCATCGGCGCTCCGGTGGCGCAACGCCTGGAACATCTGGAGCGGCCGCGCGTCCTAGACGTGGCCACCGGCACCGGCAGGGTGCCGATGGCCCTCGTGCAGACCGAGCACTTTTATGGCGAGGTGCTCGCCGG
>JAAZBQ010000526.1 GCA_012513725.1 Chloroflexota bacterium | reverse complement strand
GTGGGGGACCTGGGCTACTTTACCGCCTGGGGGGCGCCCATCATGCTCTGGCCGGGGCGGACCCAGCGGCTCTACTTCCAGGTGGAGGACAACCTGGACTGGCACCGGATCGCCATGACCCACACCGTGCGGGTGTGGTTCGCCCCGCGGCGGCTCACCATCTAGGAGGACCCCATGCCTGCGTTGGGCGTGCAGTTCTACACCCCCTCCGGCCACCACTGGCTGGGGGGCGACCGGTTGGTGTTCCAGCCGGTGCGCTACTCCCACCGCGCCCAGGGCGGCCCCGAGGCGGCGGAGATCGCCGTGCGCGGCGACCGGGAGGCCCTCTTCGGCCTCCTGGGGCTCCTGGGCTCTGAGGGGCGCCTGCTGAACCCCGAGGGCGACCCGGTGTGGTGGGGGTTCGTGGAGTCGCTGGACCTCCACGTGGGGGCGGTGTCCTTTGGGGTGAGCCTGGAGCCCATGGCGAACGCCATCAAGGTGACCTACGCGGAGGGCGGGCAGTACTACGAGACGGACTGGGCGCTCGACGCGGACTCTGTGGCCACCTACGGGCGCAAGGAGGCGCTGGTCTCCCTGGGCGAGATGCCCGCGGAGTTGGCCACCGGCTGGCAGGCGGTGCTCCTGGCCCAGAGCGGCGCCCCGGTGCCCACCGTGCAGAGCCTGGGCGGGGGCGGGGGGAGCCCCACCGAGGCCACCATGCACCTCAGGGGGTGGTACGACACCCTCTCCTGGCGTTACTACCAGGACCTGCGGGGGCAGGAGGCGAACCTGGGGGCCTCCAACATGGGCCACGCCCTGGGGGAGGGGACCGGGATCACCCGATTGGCCCAGTCCTTCCAGATCGCGGCGAGCACGGCCTGGAGCGCATCGAGTGTGGCCATCGTGGCCCAGCAGGTGACGGACGCCGACGGGGTGGGGCCGACGGATCTCCTGGTGCTGGAGGTGTGCGCGGACAACGCCGGGGCGCCGGGGACCGTGCTGGCCACGGTGAGCGTCGCGGGCTCCGCCCTGGGAACCTCCCCGGCCTGGCAGGAGTTCACCCTCCCCACGCCCCTGGCGTTGCAGCCCGCCACCACCTACTGGCTGCAAGTCTCCCGGAGCGGGGCGAACGACGCGACCTACTACTACCGGGTGCAGGTGGACACCTCCGGGTCCTACCCCCGGGGGGCGGGGTTCCGCTACCAGACGGACACGTGGTACGACCTCCTGGCGCCCGGGGACCTCATCTTCGCCGTGCAGGGGACCCTGGAGACCACCCAGCAGGTGGCCGACTGCGTCGCGGCGGCGGGCGAACCCGGACCCTCGGGCGGGCGATTGGCCGGGGCGCGCATCCTGGACGCCTCCGGCGCCCAGTCGGTGCCCTACCGGGACGGGCGGACCACCTCCCGGGACGTGGTCGAGGCGCTCCTGGAGGCGGGCACGGCGGCGGGGAGGCGGCTCCTGTGCCGGGTAGACGACGCCCGCTACCTGGAGGTGTACGCGGAGCCCGCCTATGCGCCGACCTACCAACTTACGGCGGATGGGCGGCTCTGGCACTACCTCCTGGGGGCTCCCCTGGACTACTGGTGCCCGGCGGGGGAGTGGGTGACCCTCAAGGACGTGCTGCCCTTGCCCCACTCCATCAGCCCCTCTGCCGGGCGCCGGCTGGACCGCTTCTTCATCGAGCGGGCCGAGTACGACGTGAAGAACCATGCCCTGACCTTCCAGCCGCGGGGCGCCACGCCCTGGACACTGCGGGGGACGGATAACCGATGAACTCTAACGCCACGACCCTCACCACGTTGGCGGAGCAACTGAAGCCCTACGTCGCGGAGCAGGTCCGCGCCTACGTGGGGCGGAGCGTCTTCCAGCAGGGCAGCGTCTCCGCGGTGGCCGGGGGGAGCGGCTCCAGCCACGAGCCCGTCACCGCCGGGGACACCTCCCTCACGGTCGGGATCGGCCAGGTCGTGAGCGTGCGCCGGGCGGCGGACTCCGGGCTGGAGGTCTCCGAGGGGCTGCGCCTGGGCACGCCGACCACCATCACGGCGGGTGGGGCCAACGGCGTGACGGGCGCCTCCCACGCCCACGCGGTCTCCACCGGCGCCCCGGGCACCATCCAGCCGGATGCCACGGCCCTGGAGGGCACGTCGGCGGCGCTGGCCCGCGCCGACCACCGGCACGCCATCGCGGCGGCCACGGCGGGGGCGGTGTCCCTGGCCGCCAACGCGGAGGGGTCCGCCACGTCCTTCTCCCGCTCCGACCACCGCCATCAACTCGACGTAACGATTGCGCCGACCTGGACCGGGGTGCACACCCACGGGGCGAACGTGCTCCTGGGGGCTTCAGCCACCCTCGCGGCCCACGACTGGGCGAGCGGGGTGCGGGGCTGGGGCATTCAGCACGACGGCAGGGCGGACTTTCGGGCCATCACGGCGGACGAACTGGTGGTCAAGGCGTTCATCGCCGACCTGGAGCAGGCCCTCGCCGGGGGCCAGATCATCACCAAGTCCGTGGTCCTGCTGGGGGCCGATTGGACCATCCCCGACTACCTGGGGACCACGACCATCACCGTGGAGCCCTTCCCGGGCTTTCCCACGGCGGACGTGTTCGCGGTGGGGGATTACCTGCGGGTGCGGACCATCTCCCGCACGGCGGGGCTGGTGGTGGGGGACTGCTGGCTCCAGGTGGGGAGCCAGGTCTCCAAGACGAACGCGGCCCAGGTCTACAACGTCACGCGCCTGGCGGGCGGCACCCCGCCGGCGGGCGGCTACGCGACGCCGGGGCTGGTGGTCTACCGGGGCAGCGTCGTCCTGGACTATGGGCAGTCGGGGGACGGCTACTGGGAGGTGACGGCGCTCGACCAGAACCATGGGCCGTATGCCCAGATCGTGACCTGGGAGACCACCCCGACGAACCGGACGGTGCGGGCGCGCCTGGGGCAACTGTCGGGCATGTCCTTTGCCTCGGGCGACGAGTGGGGGCTCTTTGCCGGGGACTATGCCGGCGGGAACTATCTGCGGGCGAGCACGGCGGGGCTGCACCTGCATGCCGGGGGCGGCTCCCATCGGTTCGACGAGTATGGCCTGACGATCCACGAGTCGGGCGACACCTACCTATACCGCTACTATGACACCAAGGGTGCCCTGGTCTCGGAGGACTATGTGTTGGAGGTGGGGGAACTAACCATCGACCGCACCATCGTCGCCCGCGACAATGGGTACAGCCACGTCGGGATCAATCTCCGGGCCGAGGACCAGGCGACGGGCAAGGCATATGCGGAACTGACCGTGGATTCCCATGACGCATCTCTTTATGGCCCGACGCTCTACCTGGGCTACACGGACCACACCCAGATGGCCTACACTCAGGACCGGCTGCTGATCGGCAAGAACATTGGCGTGCGGGTCTACTACGATGGCCTGGCGGTGGGCAACAACGTCTCCTGCGTGGACGACGGCTGGGTCAAGGTGCAGGGGGGCATCATCCCGAACTCCGCCCAGGGGGGGCAGATCGGGACGGCATCCGCCGTGTGGGACCAGGGGTGGTTCGCCACGCTCCACGCCACGACGGTGTCCTACACGAACGTGACGAGCGAGTCCCAGACCGTGTCCGGGGACCTGAACGCCGGGAACGGGACCCTGGTGGTGGTGGCGGCCTCCCACCGGGTGGGGATCAACAAGGCCAGCCCCCTCTCGGCCCTGGACGTGAACGGGGACGGGCGCTTCTCCGGGGTCGTGTACGCCACGGGCGGCCTCTCGGTGTCCGGCAACATTACCGTGACCGGGACGGTGGACGGGGTGGACGTGGGGGCGCTCAAGTCCGCCTACGACGCCCACGCCCACGG
>JAAZBQ010000525.1 GCA_012513725.1 Chloroflexota bacterium | reverse complement strand
TCCGGGTCGTCCTTGTCCGAGCCATGCGGGTGAGCGGAGCGGTGCAGGATGAACCGCTTGGAATCGGGCGTAAAGATCTGGGCCTCCATGTAGACGTGCGAGCTGGGGATCTCCTCCCGGGTCAGCTGGTAGATCGCATAGCCCTCCGGGATTCCTGCCGGCAACAGATCGGGTCTTGGGATGGCGTGGCGCAGATACATGGTGTACTCCTCGATAACTAACAACGACTTTTTCTTGAACGTCCTGCCGCTCGGCGTGGGCCCGGGCAGAGACGTATTGCGAGTGTACTCCCCGCAGTCGGGGTCGTCCAACAGACCGGTGGGTATCCGCGTGGCGCACAGGCGGGGGATGGACAACAGGCCGAAGTCCGGTTCGCCCAGCAACTGCCAGCGGCCTGCCCGAGTGGAGCTCGCGGCGGTGCGACTAGCGGTGCATGGGGGCTTGCGTAGCGGTTCGCCCTCGCCCCACCACTGCTTGTAGGCGGGGGTGATCCACAAGGGATAACCTGCGCCCTACGCGGAATGCCAGCACAGACCGTCAACCCCCGCCGATCGATTATGTGGCGCGTGGCCCTATAGCCGGTAGGGACTCTCCTCCGACACCTACCAGCAGGTGGCCCTAGAGAAGGATGAACCGCCGCGCAAGCTCAGCGAACACGGCCCTTGTCGCTTGCGCGTCTTGGCCGTATAATGCCATCGATGTACAGCATAACTATCTGGCCGTGCGTAGTAGCAGTCTCCTCGACTGCGAGGGATGCCCCCATGATCACGTATGTAACGGGAAGCCTGTTCGAGTCGCCTGCTCAGGTCCTTGTCAATACTGTAAATACCGTCGGCGTGATGGGCAAGGGTGTTGCTTACCAGTTCAAGCGTCTGTTTCCAGAGATGTTCGAGCAGTATCGAGCACTCTGCGAGAGTGGCCAGCTGCGGGTAGGCAAGCTGTGGCTGTACAAGACCCCAAACAAGTGGATACTCAACTTTCCCACCAAGATACACTGGCGCAATCCTTCACGCTTGGAGTATATTGAAGCCGGCTTGAGGGCGTTTGTCTACAGCTACACCACAATGGGTGTCCACAGCATTGCCTTTCCACCTCTTGGGTGTGGCAATGGTCAACTCGACTTTGCCACACAAGTGCAGCCCATCATGGAGAAGTATCTGCGAAACCTGCCAATCGAGGTGTTCATACATCCAGACCGGGACGATCCTTTCGAGCCAGAGCACACCGTTCCAGAGGAGATGCGCGAGTGGTTGCGCTCCGAACCAGCGAGCCTACCGTTTGCTGAGGTCTGGGATGACTTGGTTGATGTTGTAACACGCAGGTCTGAGTTCAGCACGCAGACTGGAACTAGCACGTTTGCCGTAAGGGCTGTTGCGGATCCGCCCCATCTGTTGATCGAGACAGCCGGGGGCAATCGTGTGACGGTCCCATACGAGGCCCTCCAGGCCTTCTGGCAACAGATCCGCACACACGGCTATACGACTCGTAAGATTGCTCCCGACATGACAAGGCAGCTATCGTACCTAATCCCCGTGTTCGCAGAGCTACACTACGTTAGACTCGTCAACCTCTCTGACTCCTACGAGAAACTGACACAGAACCCATCCATTGGACTCCAGATTCGGCCTAACGCTTCCAGCAACTCCGAGTCGCGAGTTCAGTTGTCTCTCTTCGAGCTGGTCTGAGCGCCTTGGAGCGGAAGCCAGACTCACCAGCGATTCTCGCGTTCCTTGCTCGACAAGAGACGGAGCCGTGGCTAGAGGGTGAGCGTCGATGGTGGCCGAGGTACCTGTTTCACTACACGGATGTTCGTAATGTGTCCTCAATTCTTCGCAGTGGTCGGCTCCTTTGCCGAAGCGAAGCGGCATCTAGGGGTGAACTGCTAGTCAGCAGCGGGAGCCAAGTCGAACTCTCTCGAACTGCTGCGTCTGTGAAGCAACGCGTTAGGCTATACTTCCGACCGAAGACCCCCACCCAGTACCATGCGGAGGGAATAAAGTCCGCGTTCGCACTACAGCGGTCGCGGTACCCCGATGCCCACTGCCCGGTGCCCGTGTTCCTCCTGTTCGACGCGGCTGATGTACTAACGCGCAGCGGCACAATGTTCTCCGATGGTGGCCTCAACACGACCGACCCTATCTTCTACTCAACCGCCGCCGAACTCGCAGCAATGCCATGGAGACTCATATACCATGTTGGCAGTTTCGATAGCGCGCGGGATCGAAGCATACTGCATCATAGGCAGGCAGAAGTTGTCATACCCCACGAACTAGATCTGGAAGCGCTAAAGCTGATTGTGTGCCGCTCTGAGGCAGAGAAAGATACGCTGCTGCATCTAATGGGGCCAAATCTATCTAGGCAGTATCACAAACGGGTGGTAGCTACTGGCAGGCTCTCGCTTCACGAACGGACGCACACATTTGTGGACAAGGCCGTCCTAAGTTCGGACGCGGCCGTCTTCCGATTCTCGCCAGATACCAAGTCTCCCGGGCCGTTTGATGCCCGCTTTATCATAGAGGGCCAGAACACTGTGCACGAGACTTCACATCGGATTCTGGCTAATAGATCCCTCAGAGTGACATTTCAACCTCTATCATCGTATTCTATCACCCTGCTGCTAGATGGTCATCTGGCATATGCGGGATCGTTTGTGGACACGGAGCTGGTGTTCTAGATACAGTCCCGTTCGCGGCTCTGCTCGTGTCTAGTTCCATCGATGTCCTGCCGGAGGAACCCGCCCATGCCCTTCCCGACCTTTGACCGCTCGCGCCTGCGCCTCCGGCCCCTGGCCGAGCGCGACCACGACGTCCACCTGCCCGACCTCGCCCGCCTGGAGGATCCGCTACCCCCCTACGACGGGGCGGACATCCCCGAGATCGGCCGGCGGATCGTCGCCGCCCGCCGGGCCGGCAACGCCGTCATCTGGATGATGGGCGCCCACGTCATCAAGCTGGGCCTGGCCCGCTACGTCATCGACCTCCTGGAGCGGGGCATGGTGTCGGCCATCGCGTTCAACGGGGCCTGTGCCATCCACGACTTCGAACTGGCCCTCATCGGCGCCACCAGCGAGAGCGTGGCCCGCTACATCAGTGAGGGGCAGTTTGGTCTGTGGCGCGATACCGGGCGCATCAACGACGTCGCCACAGGGGCCGCCGCAGAGGGCCTGGGGCTCGGCGAGGCGCTCGGGCGCGAGGTCTGGGAGGGCGACTATCCCCACCGGGACGTCTCCATCCTGGCCGCCGGCTACCGCCTGGGCATTCCCGTAACCGTTCACGTCTCCCTGGGCTATGACATCATCCACGAGCACCCCAACTGCGACGGGGCCGCGTTGGGGGCCGCGTCCTACACCGATTTCCTCATCTTTGCCCAGCAGGTGTGCGGCCTGGAGGGCGGCGTGCTCCTCTCCTCGGGCACGGCCGTGATGGGCCCGGAGGTGTACCTGAAGGCCCTCTCCATGGCCCGCAACGTGGCCCACCAGGAGGGGCTGCCGCTGGCCCACTTTACCACCGCCGTCTTTGACCTGCAGGATCTCGGCGAGGACATCGGCCACGAGGCGCCCAAGAGCGAGGCGCGCTACTATTTCCGGCCGTTCAAGACCATCCTGGTGCGCACCGTCCAGGATGGTGGGGAGAGCATGTACGTCCGGGCCGACCACAAGGTCAGCGTCCCCCACCTGCACCGCGCCGTGGTGGACGCCCTGGAGGAGGGCTGATGGAACGGGCCCGGCTCCAGGAACTCCTCGACCGCTGGCGCGCCCTGCGCTTTGTCGTCCTGGGCGATTACTTTCTCGACCGCTACCTGCACATCGATCGCACCCTGGCAGAGACGTCGCTGGAGACGGGGCTGGAGGCCCACCAGGTGGTGGAGATTCGCAACAGCCCCGGGGCTGCCGGCAACGTGGCTGCCAACCTGGCTGCCCTCGGCGTCGGGGTGCTGGCGCTGGGGGTCATCGGCGAGGACGGCCTGGGCTACGACCTGGCCCGCGCGCTGGAATCCCGGGGCATCGACACGGCGGGCCTAGTGCGCGCGCCGGAGCGCTACACCCCCACCTACACCAAGCCAATGCTCCGCGAGCCCGACGGCCGGGTCCACGAACTATCGCGGCTGGACGTCAAGAACCGTACGATCCTCCCCGCCCCGATCGAGGAGGACCTCCTCGGTCGCCTGGCCGACGTCCTGCCCTCCTGCGACGGGGTGGTGATCGCCGATCAGGCCCCGGAACGCAACTGCGGGGTGGTGACCGATCGGGTCCGTGAAGCCCTCGGCTCCCTGGCCGAGCAGCACCCCGAAAAGGTGTTCCTCGTCGATTCGCGGGTGCGCATCGGCGAGTACCGGGGAATCCTGCTCAAGCCCAACGACCGGGAGGCGGTCGGCGCCGTCACGCCCGGCGTCGAGGGCCCCTACACCCGGGCGCAGGCCGAGGAAGCCGGCAGGACCCTGGCCCGGCGCGCCGGACGCCCGGTGTTCGTCACCGTGGGGGAAGGGGGCGTGCTGGTCTGCGAGGAGGAGGGCTGCACCCGGGTGCCCGCCGTTCCCGTCGACGGGGAGATCGACATCGTCGGCGCGGGGGATAGCACCATCGCCGGGTTGGCCGCCGCGTTGGCCTCGGGCGCACGGCTCACGGAGGCGGCCCTGATCGGTAACCTCGTCGCCTCGGTCACCATCCGCCAGATCGGCGTCACCGGCACGGCCAGCCAGGCGCAGGTCCTGGAGGCCCTCAGCCGCTGGCAATCCGCCGTATAGCCCGGCCGACGGCCTGCGCCTCCGGGAAGATGGGCAGCGGATCGCCCAGGATCGGCTCCGGGCGGGTGACCCGCACCTCGAGCCAAGCCATCGCCGTGGCCAGCACCTCGCGCCACCAGTAGCGGGCGATGAACCGGTACTGCCGGCGGTCGGCCGCCACGCCGGCCACCTCGATCCCCAGCCCATCGGCGGTGAACAGCGCCCGATCCAGGTGGTAGGCCTGGGTCACCAGGATGGCCTCCTCCAC
>JAAZBQ010000524.1 GCA_012513725.1 Chloroflexota bacterium | reverse complement strand
GATGCTGATATGCTCGGCACTATAGTCATCTCGTACTACCGGCACGTTCTTGATCACTGCGTACAAAGAGGTCAAGCGCTGCTGGCCATCAACAATCAGCAGGCGTGGCACCTTCTGCTTGCTATTGATACCAATGGTACGCATATCACCCGCAAAGGCTGTCTGCCAGAACAGCAAGTACCCAACGGGATATCCCCGATACATGGAATCGAACAGGTCACGTACCTTGACATTCTTCCAGACAAAGGGACGTTGAATGTCAGGTAGGCCGATCTCCCCACGTTCGATGAACTCCACGAGGGAGCGCAGGTCGTAGTTGACCTGGGTGATTACCGCTTCGCTCACGACGACTCCTCCATTGTATTGAGACGTGGCACGGAATGAAGTTCGGTTTCGCCAAAGCACTGGATAGACGGGGACCATCTGGCCTTTTCTGACTGAGGGTTCAGCGATCGGTGCC
The DNA here is from genome assembly GCA_012513725.1 of Chloroflexota bacterium. Lineage (GTDB taxonomy): Bacteria > Chloroflexota > Anaerolineae > UBA1429 > UBA1429 > JAAZBQ01. The sequence goes on along the minus strand of JAAZBQ010000524.1, from coordinate 1,743 downwards.
GGTAGGATAGCCATCGCCTGGAACCCAAAGGGCCGCCGCCCCCACGCAGCCGCGCAGGAACGCCAGCCCCCCTCTCTGGCGCACTATTGCCCCTACTATACCCGCCCCCGCCCCCCGCCACAAGGCCCCCACCGAACATTTATACGCTCTTTACCGCCCTCCCGGCGGGGTATAGTACGATCTGATTGATTCTAGGGCGATACGCGCGCCGCCAGGGGCAGCATTCGGACGCAAGGGGAGATGATGGTGGAGCTCGATCAGGAGAGGCTACTGACGGCCAAGGAAGCAGCACAATACCTGCGGGTCAGCCTGCTGACGCTGAGCAAGATCGAAAAGCAGGGCGGTATCGTGCCGTTCCGCACGCCGGGGGGGCACCGGCGCTACAGCCACGAGATGCTCTACGAGTACCTCGAGGGCAGCCGGCGCATGCCCGAGTCGGAAGAGAACCGGACCAACTAGCCACCCCCGCGGTTCAGGGGGCGGACCGGGCGGAGGCCGCACGGCGCAGGCGGGCCGCATAGCCCACGTCGTCGGACCGATCGGGGTCGGCCTCCCAGCCCTGGGCGCTCAGGCGGGCCAGGAGGTTTTCGTGCGCCTCGCGCCGGGTGGGCAGGCCATCGGCGCTCCGGGCGATCACCGCCCGGCCCTGGCGCGCCTCATAGTAGACGCCGTACAGCCGGTTCACAAAGTGCAGGTCGCAGTACTCGTATTCGGGGGCCGACGCGGCCGCCTCGGCATCCGGCGCGTTCGCCGACGCCTGCGGTTGGCGGGCGCCACAGTGAAAGCAGTAGTTGGCCTCGTCGGGGAGAACGGTGCCGCATTGGGCGCAGCGCATCCTGGCCTCCTCTCCCGGCCCCGCGTTGGGCCGGCACGTGCTACGGCGGGGGCAGGGAGTGTGGGGAGTGTCGGGATCCGCCCCATCGGGTTATGTCCAGCCCCATTCTACCCGACGGCTCCTCCCACCGCAAGGCTCCGGCGCGGCGAATTGAGAAGACGGGGAAGACTGGACAGGATTGACAGGATTAGCAGGATTGACAGGAGGGATGGGCCCTCCGCCGCACTCCCTCCCAAAGCCCCCATTCGAGCACACAACCCCCTCCACCCCGTCATCCTGAGCGAAGCGAAGGATCTCCACCGCACAATACCCCTAACCTCTCATCCGAGCACTCACCCCCCAATCACCCATCACAACCGCGCCGCCCGCTCGCGTTCTTGATGATGATGATACTTTTGGCACGTCATGGGGGGTCGTGAGGGCGGTGACGGGGGTTGTATTCGCGGCTGGGAGGTTAGGGAAGGAGCACGGTAGAGTTCCTTCGGCGGACCCTTCGGCAGACCTCAGGACAAGCCTCAGGATGACGGGTTGTTGGGGGGCTTGGGGTGGGATGGGGGGCGATGGAGGGCACATCCCTCCTATCCCTCCGGTCAATCCTGTTCATCCTGTTAATCCTGTCTAGTCTTCACAACTCTACGGCGTAGGCAAAGAGCGCGGCGGTGCCGCCGGTGTGCCAAAAGAGCACCGTCTCCCCCGTGCCCAGCTCCCCCCGCCCGACGAGATCGATGAGCCCGGCCATCGCCTTGCCCGTGTAGACGGGATCCAGGAGCAACCCCTCCAGGCGGGCCAGAAGCGCGATCGCCTCCCGCTCCGCATCGCCCACCACGCCATACCCTCCGCCCACATAGCCGTCATCGATCAAGGCGTCCTCGGGTTGCGGGCGGCTCGGCCGCCCCAGGAGCGAGGCG
>JAAZBQ010000523.1 GCA_012513725.1 Chloroflexota bacterium | reverse complement strand
TCGTCAACGCAAAGGAGTGGTCCTCACCATGAGGCAATTCCCAGGACGTCAGCCGGCCGGCGCCGGGAAAGCGGTGTGCAACCGTGCGTGACGTCAGCATCATCGGAATCGGCCAAGTGCCCGTCGGCGAGCACTGGAACAAGTCGCTCAGGCTCCTGGGCGCCGAGGCGGTGCTGGCATCGCTCGCGGACGCCCGCGTCGAGCGGCCCGAAGCCCTGTACGCGGGCAACATGCTCTGCGGCCAGCTCTCCAACCAGCAGAACCTGGCCGCCCTGGTGGCCGACTATGCGGGGCTGCGGGGGATCGAGGCGATCCGCACCGAGGCCGCCTGCGCCTCGGGGGCGGCGGCGGTGCGGATGGGGTGGATGGCCGTGGCCTCGGGCCTGATGGACGTGGTGGTGGCCCTCGGCGTGGAAAAGATGACCGACGCCCCCGGCGGCCGGACTACGACGGCCCTGGCTGCCGCGGCCGACGCCGTCTACGAGGGCGAGCACGGCATCTCGTTCGTAGCGCTGAACGGCCTCTTGATGCGCCGCTACATGCACGAGTACGGCTACGAGCACGACGATTTCGCCGGCTTTTCCGTGAACGCCCACGCGAACGCCGTGCACAACCCGAACGCCATGTTCCGCAAGGCGATCAGTCCGGAGGCCTACCGGCGGGCCAAGATGATCTCGGACCCCGTCAGCCTGCTGGATTCCTCGGGGATCGCCGACGGGGCGGCCGCCGTGGTGCTGGCCCCCACCGCCCATGCCCAGGAGCGCGGCCTGCCGGCGGTGCGGGTGCTGGCCTCGTCGGTGGGCACCGACTCGGTGGCCATCCACGATCGGCACGAGACGCTGTTCCTATCGGCGGCCGAGATCTCGGTGCAGCGCGCCCTGGCCCAGTCGGGGCTGCGCCTGACGGACATGGACTTTTTCGAGCTGCACGATGCGTTCACCATCATCGCCACGCTCTCGCTCGAGGCGGCGGGCTTTGCTCCCCGCGGCCAGGGCGTGCGAATGGCCATGGAGGGCGCCATCGCCCTGGATGGCAGCCTGCCAATCAGCACGATGGGCGGGCTCAAGGCCCGCGGGCACCCGGTGGGGGCCTCGGGGGTCTACCAGATCGTGGAGGCCGTGCAGCAACTGCGCGGCGAGGCCGGCCAGAGCCAGTTGCCGCACTGCCGGGTGGGGATGACCCAGTCGATCGGTGGCAGCGGCGCCACGATCGTTACGCACATATTGGGAAGTTAGGGTCTGTTGACCGAACGGACGGAGGAACGACGAGATGGAGTTGCCATCCTATCGACGGACGGCCCGCGAGCGCCTGGGATTGGTCGGCGAGGTCTGCCCGCGTTGCCAGGCCAAGCTCTTTCCCCCGCGCGACGTCTGCCCGCACTGCGGCGGACCGGCCAAGACGGAATACGCGTTCAGCGGCAAGGGGGCCGTGTACTCGTACTCGACCCTATACTCGCCGCCGGAGGAGTTTCAGAAGGTGGCGCCCTATACGGTGGCCTTGGTCAAGCTGGAAGAGGGGCCGCTGGTAACGGCGCAACTCACCGATGTGGAGCCCGAGGAGCTGCACATCGGCCTCCCGGTGGAGATGGTCACCCGTCGGCTGTACGAAGAGGGCGACGACGGCGTGATCGTCTACAACTACAAGTTCCGGCCGGCGGTGTAGACATCGGATCGGGCACGACCGAAGGAGCCCCATGCCCAAGGAGTTCGGAAATCCGACTGTCCCGAAGGCGATGCGGGAGCGGTACGACGAGACTATCGCCCTGACCGGCGCATTCTGCCGGGAGAAACTGGACGAGGAGCACGGCGCCCTCTGTCGTGAGGCGACCGCGGCACTGGCCCGCAAGCGCCCCTCTCCGCTCGCTACCGGCAAGGCGAACAGCTGGGCATGCGGCATCGTCTATGCTGTCGCCTCGACCAACTTTGTCTTTGACAAGTCCAACCCGTACTACATGAGCGCCGGTGACCTGGCCTCGTGGTTCGGCTTGGCAGCCTCGACGGGTGGAAACTGGGGGCGGAAGGTCCGCGACCTGCTGGACATGAGCCCATTCGACCATCGCTGGATGCTGCCCAGCAAGATGGCGGACAGCCGGATGATCTGGATGGTCTCGGTGAACGGCTTGATCGTCGACG
>JAAZBQ010000064.1 GCA_012513725.1 Chloroflexota bacterium | reverse complement strand
GTTTCCATGGCCCAAAGATGAGATAGTTGGCCAGCGCCAGGGCCAGGTAGTTCAGGCCCAGGCCGGCAAAGATCTCGTGGACGCGGCCGTAGGTCTTCAGGACGCCCACCAGGAGGCCCCAGGCCGTCCCGCCGGCCAGCCCGCCGATGATCGTCAGCGGCAGGAGGACGGCGGCCGGTGGCGGCGCGTCGGCCATGGCCTGCACCACCCACGTAGCACCCAAGGCCCCGGCGATGATCTGGCCTTCGACGCCGATGTTCCACAGCCCGGCGGCGAACGTCACCAGCATGCCGGCCGAGGCCAGGAGGAGGGGCACCATGGCCACCACGACATCGGCCAAGTTGCGAGCGCCGCCAAAGGCGCCGGAGATCATGGCGCCCAGGGCGGTGAGCGGGTTGGCCCCCGCCACGAGCAACAGCGCCGAGATGAACAGCAGGGTGACCAGCACCGGCGCCAGGCCGGCCAGGATGCGGGCCAGCGTGCCGCGCACGTCGACGCGGCCCTTTGCGCCGGGATCGCCCTCCGCAGAGAGCTCGGCGGCGGTGCGGGAAACCAAGGGGGTGGGAGTGCTCACAGCTCTCGACCTCCGATCAGGTGGCCCAGCGCATCGACGGTGATCGAGCGGGCGTCCACCGGCCGCGACATGACGCCTCCGGAAAAGACGACGATGCGGTCGGCGTATTGCGCCAACTCGTCGAGGTCGGTGGAGGTGAACAGGATAGCGGCGCCCTGCTCGCGGCGGGCGAGCAGCAGCTCCCAGATGTACGCGGCGGACTCGATATCCAATCCGCGGGTGGGATGCTCCAGGAGGAGCACCCGGAGGTCCGCAGGCAACAGCGAGAGGACGGCCCGCTGCTGGTTGCCACCGGAGAGCTCCTGCACGAGGCTCTCGGGCCGGCCGACGATGTGGAACTCGTCGATCCGTTCCCCCGCCAGGGCGTCCGCCTCGTCCCAAGGCACCATGAGGCCGCGGCCGCCGGAGGCCAGGGCAAAGTGCTCCCGGAGCGACATGCCGGCGATGAGCCCCTCTTCCAGCCGCGCCGCGGGCACCAGCGCCACGCCGCGGCCCTGGAAGCGGCGGTAGGGCTGGCCGGCCATCTCGGCGCCATCCAGACGGAGGCTTCCGGAGCGCACCGGTAGGATGCCGGCGCAGGCCTGCATGAACAGCCGCTGGCCGCTCCCCTCCAGCCCCGCCAGGCCGATCACCTCGCCGCAGCGTACCGAGAGGGAGAGGTGGTCGATCCGCAGCCGGTCGGTGTGCACGGCGACGTCGTCGAGCGCCAGCCGGACCTCGCCGAGGGCGCAAGCGCTGCGGGTGGGGGCGGCCAGTTCGCGGCCGAACATCAGCCGCACCAGGCCCGTGCTGGAGAAAGGTGCCTCGGCGTGCCCCGCCACCTGGCCTCCGCGGAGGACGGTGGCCTCGGCGCACAGATCCTGTACCTCGTCCAGCTTGTGGGAGACGAACACGACAGACATGCCCTCATCGGCCAGGCGGCGCAGAGTCTCGAACATCAGCGCCTTTTGCGGGGCCGAGATGCCGGTGGTGGGCTCGTCGAGGATGATGGTGCGGGCGCCGAGGGACAGAAGCCGTACGAGCTCCAGCT
>JAAZBQ010000522.1 GCA_012513725.1 Chloroflexota bacterium | reverse complement strand
TCGGTGCGCCGGCTGGTAAAGCCGCTGACCGAGGTGACGAACTCTGGTGGGTGGCCCAGCGCCTCGGCGACGACGTTCGTCCGGTGGCTCCCGCCGTGGACAAAGACCATGCGTTGGCCCTCACGGACGAGCGAGGCTACGTCCCTGCACACGGCGGCAAGGTTGATCCCCTCGCTGCCGCCGACTTTTACTACGATCATACGTACCTCCACGAAGCGTGGTAAGGATGAGGGATGAAGGATGAGGGATGAAGGACGGTCAATCGCGAGCCCCGTCGCTCCGTTGCCGCTGCGCCGGTGAGGCATCCCTAGCCGGTGGACTGGACACGTTGCTGTCCGCAACACTGGCCTGCAGTTGGCGGCTGCTGGGCTGTGCTCGCATACGCCGACGTCGCTTCACCTTTCTCACGACGGTGACCAGGATGGCGGTGAGCTCGTGACCTTCCTGGTAGAGCGACTGCAGTCTGGCCTCCGCCATGAGGCCAGCGCCGACGATCAGCTCCATCCAGTACAGGCTTTCCTCGAGTTCCTGAAGCGCCCCTTCGATCTTGCTTACGAAATCCGCGTCGGACTTGGCGCGGCACGCCTCCCGGTAGTGCGCTCCCACCGACGTCCCGCAGCGCAGTAGCTGACGGCCAAGGACCTGGGCCTCGGTCATCTTGGGCAGTGCGGAGTAGAGCCGCACGATCCTCAGCGCATATCTTCTGGTACGCGCCTTCAGGTCCGTGTCCGACTCTTCCCCCACGGATGGCCACGCGGTCATTGCTGAGGCGTCATCGCCCATCCTTCATCCCTCATCCTTCATCCCTGCCAGACGACGCCCCATTATACCGGATGCAATCCAGTAAACCCCAGCCCCACCGTCTCCTCCCAGCCCATCATCAGGTTCAGGCTCTGGACGGCGGTGCCAGCGGCGCCCTTCATCAGGTTGTCGATCGCCGCGATGGCCACGATACGCCCCGTCTCGGGGTCATAGTCAAAGCCGACGTCGGTATAGTTCGAGCCGGCCAGGATCTTGGGCTCGGGGTAACGATACACGCCCTGGCGCTCGCGGACCAGGCGCACAAAGGGCTCCCGGCCGTACGCGCCCCGGTAGGCCTTCCAGAGGTCCACCAGGTCGAACCCTTCGCGCTGCTCCTCCCGGAGAAAGACGTGGGCCGTGGCCAGGACGCCCCGCACCAACTCGATGGACGTCACCGACATGTGCACGTGGACGGGGTCTGCCCCGGGAGTGTTCAGCGCCTGGAGCACCTCCGCCGTATGCCGATGGCGGACCGGCGCGTAGGAGCGCACGGCGTGGGAGCGATCCGGATGGTGGGATGAGGGTCCCGCGCTGGCGCCCCCCTCGGAGGAGCCGGCCTTGACCTCCACCACCACGCCCCGGGAGCGGTCCACCAGGTCGGCCTGAAAGAGGGGCCAGAGGGCCAGGATGGTGGCCGTCGCGTTACAGCCCACGCCGGAGACGTGGGTCGCCCCCCGGATCGCCTCGCGGTTTACCTCCGGCAGGCCGTAGACGTAGCGGCCGAGCCACTCGAGCGACTCGTGGGCGTGGTCGTACCAGCGCGGATAGTCGTCCGGGTTCCGGAGCCGGTGGTCCGCCGAGAGGTCGATGACCCGCGGGGCCAGGGCCGCAAACTCTTCCATGCGGCGCATGGCCTGGCCGTGGGGCAGCGCCACGAACAGCGCGTCGCACGGCTCCAGCTGCGCAGCCGATACGTACTTGAGCCGCGTCACCTGGCGCAGGTTGGGGTGCGTGGCGTGAACGTACTTGCCGCTATTCGATTCCGAGGTCACCTGGCCCACCTCGACCTCCGGGTGACCCAGGAGCAGGCGCAGGACCTCGCCCCCGGCATAGCCCGATCCGCCGACGATCGATACCCTGGCAGGTGTCACGACGCTTCCCCCTTTCCGACGCGCACGACATAATCCACTATTCGGCCCGGGATGTCCACGCCGGTGGTTTCGATAGAGTTGCGAAACTCCATCGTATAGTTCACTTCGTTCACCAACAGCGCACAGTCGGGGCGCTCCAGGATGTCGATGGCAACCACGCCCCCGCCCACGGCCGCCGCCGCAGCCAGCGAGAGACGGTCGATCTCCGGCGTGATGGGGCAGTTGGACGCGTGGCCTCCCCGGGCGGTGTTCGTGATCCAGTGCTCGGAGGTGCGATAGATGCCGCAGATGGTCTCGCCGCCCACCACGAACGTGCGGATGTCCCGCTGGGGCTTGGCGACGTACTCTTGCACGTAAAAGACCGAGTGATGGTAAGAGCCCAGGACGGTCTTGTGCTCCAGGATCGCCTCGGCGGCCTCGCGGTCGTTGACCTTGGAGATCAGCCGCCCCCAGGAACCCACCGCCGGCTTGAGCACCGCCGGATAGCCGAGTGTCTCGATCGCCTCGAGGGCCGACTCGGGGGTGTAGGCCAGCATCGTCCGCGGGCTGGGGACGCCGTGATTCAGGAGCGCACTGGTGGTGGTGAACTTGTTGCCGCACACGGTGGCCACGTGGGCGCTGTTCACCGTCGGGATGCCCCAGCCGTTCAGAAGCTCCAGCGTGTACAGCGCCCGGGAGTGGTTGATGCACCGCTCGATCACCACGTCATAGGCGCGCATCGGGCCGGGGTCGCCGAGATCCAGGACGATTCGTCGATCGTCGATCAGGTCCACGTCGAGGCCGCGCTCGGCGAACTTGTTCACGAGGAGCTTTTCCTCTACGCGCACGC
>JAAZBQ010000521.1 GCA_012513725.1 Chloroflexota bacterium | reverse complement strand
GGGTTCCCCGACGCCAACTCGGAGGGCCTCAAGCCGATCCAGGAGTTCGATCCGGAGGCCGCCCGGGCGCTCCTGGCGGAGGCGGGCTACCCGGATGGTCAGGGCTTCCCCAGGGCGACGCTCGTCGCCCGTGGCACCAGCGCGGACGTGGTGCCGCAGGCCGTGGCCGCCAGCATCAGCCAGACGTTGGGCATCGAGATCGAGGTCGCCTACAAGCCCGATCGTGAGTGGACGGCCGACCTCATGGCCAGGCCCAGCCTGATGCCCTTTGGGTACGTCTCCTATGGAATGGACTATTTCGACGCCACGAACATGCTGGGCGTGTGGGTCAGCGGCGGGCGCCACACCTGGGCCGACGCCACCTTTGACACGCTGGTCAAGGAGGGCGGCCAGATCACCGACGACATGGAGGAGCGCAGCCGCCAGATGCAAGAGGCGGAGCGCATCCTGGTCGAGTCCTGCGCCGGCATCTATGTCTACCATCAGCTGGAAGGCCAACTCCACCAGCCATACCGCAAGGGCAGCCACCTGGAACCGAACGAGTTCGGCTACGATGGCATCCAGCGGCAGCAGGAGGAGGGCGCCTTTGGCCTGGGGTTCAACCACCTCTACATGGGCAACGAGGTAATCGACATCCGCACAGTTCGTCCATAGATACCCCACGAGAGGGGAGGCATGCACGGCCTCCCCTCTCGGCTACCCAGGACACGAGCGCAACCCAATGGCCAGACGCAAAGCCACCAGAGCGGCCGATGCCGCCCACAACGGAGCCGTCCTCGAGGTGCAGGACCTCGTCGCCGCCTTTTTCACGCGCCGCGGGGTGGTGCGAGCCGTGGGCGGGGTTTCCTTCTCGCTGGCTGCCGGCGACACCCTCGGCATCGTCGGAGAGAGTGGCTCCGGCAAGAGCGCCACGGCGCTGGCCATCCTGCGCAGCCTGCCGCATCCGGGGCGCATCCTCGGCGGCGACATCCGCTTCCTCGGCGAGGACCTCCTGCTCAAGAGCGACACGGAGATGCAACGGATCCGTGGGCGGCAGATCGCCATGATCCCGCAGGATCCCACCGCCTCGCTGAACCCCGTCATGCGCGTGGGGACCCACCTGTTGGAGGTGCTTGGCGTGCACCTGGGGCTGCACGGCGAGGCGGCGCGGAAGCGGGCGGTGGAACTCTTGGACACCGTGGGCATCCCGGAGGCAGATCGGCGCTTTGGCGAGTACCCCCACCAGATGTCGGGCGGCATGCGGCAGCGGGTGATGATCGCCATGGCCATCGCCTGTCACCCGACGCTGCTGATCGCCGACGAGCCCACCACGGCCCTGGATGCCACCGTGCAGGCGCAGATCCTGGAGCTCATCCGCTCGCTAAGCGCCGAGCTGCACAGCGCCACCATCATGATCACCCACAACCTGGGAATCGTCGCGGGCCTGTGCGACGAGGTGGCGGTGATGTACGCCGGGTGCATCGTGGAGCGCGGGCCGCGGGACACCGTGTTCTTTCGTCCCCGCCATCCCTACACCGTCAGCCTGCTCCGCTGCGTGCCGCGGCTGGATCGGGTCGGCGTCGCCGAGCTGCAGTCGATTCCGGGTCAGCCGCCGGATCTCATCCGCATGCCGCCCGGCTGCTCCTTCTGGCCGCGCTGTCCTTTGGCCTCCGAAAGGTGCCGCGTGGAATCGCCGCCACTGGAAGCCCAGGAGGGCCCCGAGCATCTATCCGCCTGCTGGAACGCCGACCACATCGAGAGGATGCCCGCGTGACGCAAGAGCCCACGGCCGCCGCCCCTCCCGAGAGCACCACCGCCCCCGCGAGGCCCCTCCTGGAGATCCAGGGACTCGTGGTGCACTTTCCCGTCAAGCGGCGCACCCTGTGGGGCGTCACCACCGACGTGGTCCATGCGGTGGACGGCATTGACCTGGACATCCTCCCCGGCGAGACCCTGGGCCTGGTCGGCGAGAGCGGGTGTGGCAAATCGACCACGGGCAAGGCGGTGCTGGGCCTGGTGCGGCCCACGACCGGCCACGTACTGCTCGATGGGCTGGACCTCAGCCGGCTGGATGAGAGGGCGCTGCGCAAGCAGCGCCGGC
>JAAZBQ010000520.1 GCA_012513725.1 Chloroflexota bacterium | reverse complement strand
GGTCATGAGAGACGAGGACACCATCCGCATTGCCTCCGACGTGACGATGGGAGAACGCGTCCGCGTATACGCCTTTGTGAACCTCTACGGCTGCGACATCGGCGATGACTGCACGATCGGTACGTTCGTCGAGATCCAACAGGGGGCGAGGATCGGGCGTTGCGTCAAGATCTCGAGCCACACGTTCATCTGCCAGGGAGTGAGCATCGAGGACGAGGTGTTTGTGGGGCACGGCGTGATGTTCATCAACGACCGCTACCCCCGCGCCACCGACCGTACCGGGCGCCCACAGGGCTCGGAGGACTGGCAGTGCATATCCACTCGCGTGTGTCGGCGCGCCTCCATCGGCAGTAATGCCACCATCCTCTGTGGCGTCACGATTGGCGAGGAAGCCATCGTCGGAGCGGGCAGCGTCGTCACAAAGGACGTGCCGCCTCGCGCCGTTGTCGTCGGGAACCCGGCCCATGTGTTGCGCGAACTGGCAAAGGAGGCGTAGTGAATATCCCGTTAGTCGATCTCCGCAAGCAGTACGACCCCCTCAAGGAAGATATCCTGCAGCGCATGAGCACCGTCCTCGACGGAATGCACCTGTTCCTCGGTGAGAACGTGCAGGCGCTGGAGGGGGAGTTCGCTGCGTTTTGTGGGGCCAGCCACGGAATCGGTGTGGGCGACGGTACAGATGCGCTGCACCTGATCATCCGCGCCATGGGCATCGGTCCCGGTGACGAGGTGATCACGGTCGCCAACACGTTCGTGGCCACCGTAGAGGCCATCGTCCTGGCGGGGGCGACGCCGGTGTTCGTCGACATCGATCCGCAGACCCACCTGATGGATGTCCAGCAGGTCGCCGACGCAGTCACAGCGCGGACGCGGGCCATCCTGCCCGTACATCTCTACGGACAGCCGGTGGACATGGCCCCCGTGCAAGAGATCGCCCAGGCACATGGGCTCAAGATCATCGAGGACGCCTGCCAGGCGCACGGCGCCGAGTATCGGGGCCAGCGCACCGGAAGCCTCGGCGACGCCGCCGCGTTCAGCTTTTACTATTCCAAGAACCTCGGTGCCTACGGTGAGGGAGGCATGGTCGTCACCAGCGACGACGACCTCGCCGAGCGCATCCGCATGCTCCGCGACCATGGGTCAAAGGAACGCTACTACCACGACCTGGTCGGGTGCAACAGCCGGCTGGACGAACTGCAGGCGGCAGTCCTTAGGGCCAAGTTACCCCACCTGTCGGCCTGGAACGCGTTGCGGAGCGAGCACGCGCGAGCGTATAGCGCGCTCCTGGCGGAGAGCTCGGCGGTGCTGCCCACCGAAATGCCGGACGTCCGGCACGTCTACCATCTCTATGCCATCCGCGTGCCCCAACGCGACGCGCTGCGGGCCCGGCTCCAGGAGCGGGGCGTTGGTACTGGGATCCACTACCCCGTGCCTATCCACCTGCAGCGAGCCTACGCGTACCTGGGGTACCAGGGCGGCGATCTGCCGGTGACCGAATCCGCGGCGCGCGAGATCCTCTCGCTGCCGATGTATCCCGAGTTGGCCGACGACGAGATCGCGTACGTGGCGGACGCCGTGCGCGAGTTCTTTGGCGAAAAGGCGCTCACGCGTACGGCGTGATTGATGCGCGTCTGCGAAGGTTGGCCATAGTCGATAGGGTGTCAAGGGGGCAGTGTGGATCTCAGCGGCTTGCATTGCTTGGTTACGGGAGGGGCCGGCTTTGTCGGCAGCCACGTGGTCGACAGGCTGGTGGCGATGGGGAACGAGGTGACCAT
>JAAZBQ010000063.1 GCA_012513725.1 Chloroflexota bacterium | reverse complement strand
GATGGCGCCGGGCTTGCAGGCTTCCACGCAGCGGTAGCACTCGGAGCACACCCCACAGGCCAGGCAGCGCTTGGCCTCCTCGAGGGCCTGCTCCTCGCTAAAGCCCAGGGCCACCTCGTCGAAATCGCGCACCCGCTCGCCTACGGGGCGTTCGGGCATGTGCGCCCGGCCGCTGGGGATGGTCTGCCCAAGGCGGGCCTTTTCGGCCACCTCCTGGCGGTCCAGCGAGACGACATCCTCCTCGGCGATGCGGGGGAGGTAGGTGACCTCCTCGCCGGAGAGGTGGCGGTGGATGGCCTCGGCGACCCGATGGCCCATGCCCACCGCCTCGATGGCGCTCCGGGGGCCCGTGGCGCAGTCGCCGCCGGTAAAGACGCCCTCGGCGCTCGTGGCGCACGTCTCGGCGTCGTGGTCCACGGTGCCCGAGCGGGTCACCCGCACGTCATCGGGGAGCAGGCCGAGGTCCGGCATCTGGCCGATGGCCAGGATCACCGTATCGGCCGGCACCACATAGTTGGAGCCCTCGACGGCGATGGGCCGCCGGCGCCCGCTGGCATCCGGCTCGCCGAGGCGCATCTGGACCATCTCGACGCCGGTGACGCGCCCGCCCTCGCCCACGATGCGCACGGGGTTGGTCAGGAGCGACAGGGAGACGCCCTCCGCCTCGGCCTCGTCCACCTCGAACGCATAGGCGGGCATCTCGGCGCGAGAGCGGCGGTAGGCGATGGTGGTCTCGGCCCCGAGGCGCAGGGCGCAGCGGGCCGCGTCGACGGCCGTGTTGCCGCCGCCGACCACCACCACGTGGCGGCCGACCCCCGGCCGCTCGCCCGAGTTCACCGCCCGCAAAAAGTCGATGGCGGTGTGCACGCCGGGGAGGTCCTCCCCCTCGACCCGGAGGCCCGGCGCTTTCTGCGCGCCGACCGCCACGTGCACCGCGTCGTACTCTTGCCGGAGCGCGTCGAGGTCATGCACCGGCGCGTTCGTCAGGATGCGGACGCCCAGCGCCTCGATCCGGGCGATCTCCTGGTCCAGGATGTCCTGGGGCAGCCGGTAATCGGGGATGCCGTAGCGCAGCATGCCGCCGGCCTTGGGACTGGACTCGTATACCGTCACCCCATAGCCGAGGAGGGCCAGGTCCTGGGCGGTGGTGAGGCCGCAGGGGCCGCCGCCGACGATCGCCACGCGCTCCTGGCGGGTGACGGGCACGGCCTCCACGGGCTGGTCGCCGTGGGCGATGGCCCAGTCGGCCATGAACCGCTTGAGGGAGGCGATGGACACGGCCTCGCCATCGAGGAGTTGCCGGCTGCAGGCGGTCTCGCAGGGGTGGTAGCAGATGCGCCCGCACACCGAGGTGAACGGGTTCGCCAGGCGGCTGACCTCCAGGGCCTCGGCGTAGCGGCCCTCGGCGATCAGGGCGATATACCCCTGGGCGCTGGTGCCGGCGGGGCAGGCGGCCTTGCAGGGCGAGGTGCCCCGCTTGTCGATGGCGAAAATGTTCGGGACGGCCTGGGGAAAGGGCCGGTAGATCGCCTTGCGCTGGGCGAGCCCCTCATCGAACTCGCTGGGCACCGAGATCGGGCACACGCTGGTGCACTCGGAGCAGCCCGTGCATTTATCCGGGTGAACGAAGCGGGGCTTGTGGCGGATGTGCGCGGTGAAATGGCCCGCCTCGCCCTCCAGGGCGTCCAGCTCCGACCAAGTCAGGAGCTCGATGTTCAGGTGGCGTGCGCACTCGACCACCTTGGGGGATAGGATGCACATCGAGCAGTCGTTCGTCGGGAAGGTCTTGTCCAGCTGGGCCATCGTGCCGCCGATGGCCGGCGACGACTCGAGCAGGTACACCTTGTACCCCGAATCGGCCAGGTCGAGCGAGGACTGGATGCCGGCGATGCCCCCACCGACCACCAGGACGGCCCCGACCTTGTTGTTATCTGCCTGTGGATCCATCGCCATCGTCTGCGTGTGCCCCCTGTGCTATGGGTCGATCGCGCTGCGGTTGCCGCTCGACGCCGCTGGTTCTAGACCTCCGCGCCGGCGATCCGGCCGGCAATGTCGTCCACCGCGTTGGCCAGCGAGGCGGGCGTGGCCTGGTCGCGGGAGGCGAGGGCCGCGCGGACCAGGTCCAGCCGCAGCGAGTGCGCCAGCCGGTCCACGTTGCGGATGCGCTCCAGGAACTCGGGCTTCCAGTAGCCCTCGGCCACGGCCATCTCCCGGAGGGCGCGCATCACGTCGCCGAACTTGACGTTCTGCGGGCAGTAGGCCGAGCAGGCGTAGCAGGTCTCGCAGTACCACAGCATCTCACTGGAGAGCACCGCCTCGCGCTGGCCGAGCAGGATCTGGCGGATGATGCGCCGCGGGCTGTAGCGCTCGTCCACATCGGTGACCGGGCAGCCGGCCGTGCAGGTGCCGCAGGAAAAGCAGACCTTGATCTGCTCGCCGCCGGGCTGGGCCGCTACGTCGTACTTGAAATTCGGATCGTACGTCACGTTTCCTCTTTCCGCCATGCCGACCTCTCTCGCGATTGCGTGCGGTTCCGGACGCAGCAGGGTGTCGCGCTTACTCGATGATGGGGCGAGGCAGGAGCCCGGCGGCCTCGGCGATGGGCTCCACCGCTTCCTCCCACTCGACGGCCATGATGTGCACGCCGGCGACGCCCGGGATCTCGCGGACCTCCTGGATCGTCTCGGCGCAGAGCCGCATGCCCTCGTCGCGGGCCTTTTTGCCGCGGCCGGCCCCGCTCATACGCTGGATGATGGGCGCCGGCACCGAGATGCCCGCCACGTTCCGGTCGATGAACCGCGCCGCCCCCGCCGACTTGAGCGGCATCACCCCGGCCAGGATGTGGACCTTTTCGTGGAGGCCCATGTCCACCACGCGGCGCATCCATTCCTTGAAGCGGGGCATGTCGAATATGCACTGGGTCTGGATGAAATCGACCCCTGCGGCGACCTTTTTCGCCAGCCGGATGACGCGCATCTCGAACGGATCGCCAAAGGGGTTTGCCGCGCCGCCGACGAACAGAGGCACGGGGCCCTCGATCTCCTCGCCGCCCTCCAGGACGCCCTCGTCGCGCATCCGCTGGACCATGCGGATGAGTTGAATGGAGTCCAGGTCGTAGACGTTCTTGGCCTGGGGGTGGTTGCCGAACACCTGGTGGTCGCCCGTCAGGCACAGGAGGTTACGCACGCCGAGGGCCGCGGCGCCGAACAAGTCCGCCTGGATGGCCAGCCGGTTGCGGTCGCGGCAGGTCATCTGCATGACGGGCTCCAGGCCCGCCTGGCAGAGGACGGTGCAGGTGGCGGCACTGGAGAGGCGCACGATGGCCGTCTGGTTGTCCGTCACGTTGATGGCGTCGCAGATGCCCTTGAGCGTCTCCATCTTGCGGCGCACGACCTCCAGGTCGGTGCCCTTGGGCGGACCCAACTCCGCCGTGACGGCAAAGGCGCCGGAGGCGAGAACGCGTTCCAGGTTGCTGCCGGACTTCACTATTGTATGTCCTCCCGCACCGTCTTGCGCGGTCCGCCGTGCCGCGAGGGCCGCCAGTC
>JAAZBQ010000519.1 GCA_012513725.1 Chloroflexota bacterium | reverse complement strand
TTCGTATAGTTCAGTTCGTGCTGCAGGCTGAACCCGATGACGTCAAACTCGTCGAGGGTGCGGCGCGTCTCCAGCGACCAGAGGCGCACGCCCTCCTCGCGCATGACGGCCTCCATGTCGTCCCAGGGCGTGTACACGCGCTCGGCGACGAGGTCCTCGCGGCGGTTCACCAGGTCGTAGAGGATGGCCAGGCCCAGGTTGGACATCCCGATCTCATAGAGGTCGGGGTAGGCCAGGGCGATCGTCGCCCGGGCGGCCGACCAGTCCTTGGTGATGCTGTTGTACTCCTGTCCCGCGTAGCGGGCGGGCTTTTGCACCCGCGCCAGCAGGGCGGAGAGCGTATCGATATCCAGTTGCACGGTTATCCTCCGGCTCGTTGGGTCCGCCCATTATAGCCCGGCATCGGTATTCGGAGCAAAAAACTCCGAAATGGCGGTGATAAGGGACGGGCCGGACGGGCCGCCCCGCGGCGCGAGCACGTTTCCTTCCTGGGACGGCCGTGCTATACTCGGAATCGAACCGTACGCATAGGAGCATGTTGTGAATCAGCAGACCGTACGCCTCTACTGGGATGACCCGTACCGCACCCGATTCCAGGCCGCCATCGTCGAGACCCTGGAGTACGATGGGCGCCCCGCCGTGGTGCTCGACGCTACCTGCTTTTACCCGACCTCCGGCGGGCAACCCCACGACATCGGCACGCTTGGCGACGCCCGGGTCGTGGAAGTGCTCGAGGAGGAGGGCCGTCTGCTCCACATCGTCGACCGGCCGCTCGATGGCGAGGCCGTCGGGGCGGTCGTTGGCGAGGTCGACTGGCCCCGCCGGCTGGATCACATGCAGCAGCATAGCGGCCAGCACATCCTCTCCGCCGCCTTTACCAGTGTCCTGAAGGCGAATACTGTCTCGTTCCACCTCGGGCCGGAGGTCACCACCATCGACCTGGATATCCCCGATCTCTCCGAGGGGGACGCGGAGCGGGTGGAGGACCTGGCCAACGCCGTGATCCTGGAGGATCGCCGCATCGACGCGCGCGACTATTCTGAGGCCGACGCCGAGCGGCTGCCGCTCCGGAAGGCGCCCGCGGTCCAGGGCCGCATCCGGGTCGTGTCGGTGGCGGATTTCGACGCCTCTGCTTGCGGGGGCACCCACGTGGCCAGCGCCGGGCAGGTGGGCCTCATCCGCGTGCGGCGTTGGGAGCGACGGCGCGGCCAGACGCGGGTCGAGTTCCTGTGTGGCGGCCGCGCCCTCCGCGACTATCGCGCCCGGGATCGGATCGTGCAGCAGGTGGCGGCCGATCTCAGCGTCGGCGTGCCGGAGGTGCCCGCCGCCGTGGCGAGGCTGGCCGAGTCGGAGCGGGCAGCGCAGCACGCACTGCAGGCGGCCCAGCGTCAACTGATCGACTATCGGACCGCCGAGCTGGCCGCCGAGGCCGAGCCCGTGGAGGGCCAGGCGTGGCGGCTGCTGGCTCGGGTGCTCGAGGACTGTGACCCCGCCGGGATGCGGCAGGTGGCCCAGGGGTTGGTGCAGGAGGGCGGCCTGGTGGCGCTCCTGGCGGTGCTCGAGCCGGCGCCGCAGGTCGTCTTTGCCCGCTCGGCCGACGTGGCCCTGCAGATGGGCACGCTCCTGCGGGAGGTGCTCGGGGCGCACG
>JAAZBQ010000518.1 GCA_012513725.1 Chloroflexota bacterium | reverse complement strand
CTCGGCGACCCCTTGGCGGAGCAGGCCCAGGGGCCGTTCCTGAATCCCCTCGAGCAGGCCATGCCGAACGCCCGGGCGCTGGTAGCCAAGGTGGCGCGCGCGCCATACGCCGCGCTCTTTGAGCAGGTCTGGGGCCCGGGGTCGCTGGACCTCGCCCGAGGCGTCGAGGGCGCCTATGAGCGCATCGCCCGCTCGGTCGCCGCGTACGAGCGCAGCGCCGAGGTGAACCCGTTCTCCTCGCGGTTCGACGCGTTCTGGGATGCCGCGCAGGCCGCCGGGAAGGACGTCACCGCGATCCGGTTCGGTGGCGGCGGCCCTGGCGGCGGAGGAGGCCCCGGCGACGGCGGTGGCCCTGGCGGTGGCGGACCTGGCCCCGGTGGCGGAGGCGGCGGCGGGTCGACCGACCCGTACGGCTGGCAGAACTATCGCGGCCTGGGGCTCACCGACGCCGAGCTCAGGGGTCTCGCCGCGTTCAACGATCCCGGCCGGGCCGACTGCGCCTCGTGCCACTCGCTGGCGCCGGGATCGGCGGGCTATCCGCTGTTCACCGACTTTCGCTACGACAACCTGGGCATGCCGGCCAACCCCGACAACCCGTTCTACGACATGCCCCCGGCCTGGAATCCCGACGGCGCGGAGTGGGTGGACTATGGCCTGGGCGGCTACTTGCAGGACGCCGGGAATGAGCCGGACGTGTACGAGCCGCAGCTGGGCAAGCACCGGGTGCCCACGCTGCGGAACGTGGACCTGCGGCCGTCCGAGGACGTCGTCAAGGCGTACGGGCACAACGGCTATTTCAAGACGCTCGAGGACATCGTCCTGTTCTACGCCTGGCGCGGGCTGGTGATGAACGGCGGCCTGGGGATGGGCGGCTCGGGCATGGATTGCAGCACCGGCGGCGGCGCGGGAATGGGCCCCGGCATGGGGGGCGGCGACATGGAGATGATGTGCAACCCCGACCTGTTCCCACCGGCGGAGGTGCCCATGAACCTCACCCCCATGAACCACTTTAACATGATGGATCGGACCAACATCGTGGCGTTCCTCAAGACGCTGTCGGACGGTGAGTACCAGCGCGAGTAGCCGATCGCTCAGTCCCACCGTGATGCGCGCGTCCGACCCGTTTGGGCCGGACGCGCGCCGTGCTGTCAGTTGACAGCCCGCCCGTGCTCGGCTACAACTCTGTCACGCAATCCCATGCCCCATCGGCGGGAACGCTGGATGCTGCCTCGTGGAGCGTTCGGTGCCGCCTGATGCCGGGCGCCTCGATCTCCTCTACCGCCTCATCGACGAACGAATCCCCTCGTGTCTCTGCCGTATCGCACCCGTGGCTACCCACTTTTGGCCCAGACACCGACCTGTGCTGCCCGCGGCGGCGGGTTTCCTTCCGCCGCTCTGGGAAGGCTGCGGGTGGTCCGCAGCCCGTTGCGCCTGTGACGACGTGTGTGGTACGTCCGCTGACACAGAACAGGAGGGACCATCATGGCCAAGGTAGCGCGTGAGATGGTAGCCAAGAACGGGATCGACGTCGACGAGTTGTTGCAGTTGCTCATCACGAACGCGGCCGCAGAGCTCACCACGTTCTACTACTATACGATCCTGCGGGCCAACCTCATCGGGCTGGAAGGGGAAGGGATCAAGGAGATCGCCGAGACGGCGCGCATCGAGGACCGCAACCACTTTGAGGCGCTGGTGCCGCGCATCTATGAGCTGGGCGGCCAGTTGCCCGACGACATGAACGCGTTCCACGACATGTCTGCGTGCCCACCGGCGCGGCTGCCCGCGGACCGCAACGATGTCCGGGGGATCCTGGGCGTCCTGGTGGAGGCGGAGCGGTGCGCGGTGCGGGGCTATACCCACATCTGCAATCTCACCGCGGGCAAGGACCATCGCACCTATGCGCTGGCCCAGGCCATCCTGAACGAGGAGATCGAGCACGAATCGTGGTTCTCCGAGTTCCTGGGGGAGGGGCCGTCGGGCCACTTTATGCGGCGCGGCGAGACCTCGCCGTTCGTGCG
>JAAZBQ010000517.1 GCA_012513725.1 Chloroflexota bacterium | reverse complement strand
GCTTCTGCGGGGGCCCTCGCGTCTAGCCGGGGAGACGCCAGGCGTACACATAGTAAGCGCCCCACTCGGCGCCCTCGGCGTCAAAGAGGTAGGTCTGCACCTGGGTCTCGCCCAGCCGGAGGTCAGCCTCGAACGCAACGTCGCACGCCCCCGCCGGAACCTCGGCCTCGAGCACCCGGTCTCCCACCCGCAGCCGAGCGCGCACCAGCCCTAGCGCCCGACCGCCGCCATAGCCCCGGGCCAGGTCGTTGTATGGGGTGACCTCGCCCGGGATGCCCTCGGCCATCGGGCGGTCCTCCTCCCGGGGCCAGCGACGCAGCTCGAACCGGTAGCGACCCGCCGCGGCGATCTCGGCCTCCCAGTAGCCGTTCGCCTGCAGGCCCTCGCGCACGAGCGACTGGTTCCAGGCGCACTCGACGGGGTCGTTCCGCCAGTCGTGGGCGTTCAGGAGGGTGACCTCACCGGGCACCGTCCCGATGGGGATGGGGATGGTGCCATCGAACTGCCGCGACACCACGGCCCACCACGCCTCGTACCCCTCCCGCAGCCGCGCGACCACGTCGGGATGCTCGGCGGCCACGTCGCGCCGCTGGCCGGGATCCACGGGCATGTCGTACAGCTCCACGCCGTTCACCAGCCGCCAGCGCCCGGTCATCGTGGCGCTCTTGCGCCACTTGATGGGCCGGGTCACCCGCTGGGAATCGGTCACCATGATGCGATCGGGCCAATCCGCCGCGTCGCCCCGCAGGAGGGGCGCCAGGCTCCGCCCGTCAAAGGTGTGCGCGCCGGGGTCCACGTCGCATAGATCGAGAAGGGTGGGCATCAGGTCCACGTTGGCCGTGAGCTGCGGGATGTCGCGTCCCTCGGCCATCCCCCCGGCCGGCCAATGGAGAAAGCAGGGCACGCGGTGCCCGCCCTCGTACTCGGACCCCTTGATCCCCCGCATCCCGGCGTTGTAACCGGCCAGGATGTGGCCGTCGGCGCCGGGGGTGGCGCCTCCCGAAGTGCCGTTATCGGTCATAAAGATGAGCAGGGTGTTCTCCGCCAGGCCCCACTCATCCAGCCGCCGGCGCAGCAAGCCCAGGTTCTCATCGATGCAGGCGATCATTCCGTTAAAGTTGGCGCGGTCCCGGTGCTCGACGCGGCCGATGTAGGGCTCCGCATACTCTGGGTCGACGATGTACGGCGAATGCGGCGCGTTCGTCGTGATGCAGCAAAAGAACGGCTCGGCGCGGTGGCGCTCGATGAACCCCAACCCCTCGCGAAACCAGACGTCGGTGCAATAGCCCTCGTAGGGGCGCCACTGGCCGTTGCGGCGATAGTGGTCGTCGCGGTAGGCGTTCCCCCAATAGTCGGGGGTGTTACCGACGCCCCCGCCGCCGTGGGTGACCACCTCCTGAAAGCCGCGGTCTTCGGGGCGATAGGGATAGGCGTCGCCGAGGTGCCACTTGCCGAACAGGCCGGTGGCATAGCCGGCCCCCGACAGGGCATCGGCCAGGCTCCACTCGTCACGGCGCAGGAGCGAGCGCCCCCCGATGGTATGCCAGACGCCGGTGCTGTTGTGATAGTGCCCGGTATATAGGCCGGCGCGGGTCGGCGCGCAGGTGGGCCCCACGTGGTAGTTGCTCAGGCGAAAGGAGACGCCGTGCAGGGCGTCCATGTGCGGCGTGCGCAGGACGGGGTTGCCGTGGCAACCGAGGTCCCCGTGCCCCTGGTCGTCGGTCAGCACCAGGATGATGTTCGGCTTGGGGGGCATGGCGTCTCCTTGTGGATGGGGCATCAACGGCGGTGGGTTCGGCGACTGTCAGTGATCGCCCGACGCGAGGCAAAAGACACATTCGTTGCCTACGTGGGTGGTCGGCATCCTAGCACGCCTACACTCACGCGGGCAACATGCGGTACACCAATGGTTCGTTCCGTCGACACCTCATCCGGCTCATCTTGCCCATCCCCTCGAGAACGACTAGACTCCCCCTCACGTCCGCAACCCCGGAGGCACCCATGGATCCCCAAGAACGTACGTATCTTCGCGAACTGGCCCGCACCCAGGCCGAATATGCCGCGCTGCCCGTCATGGCCGAGCGCGCCGAGCGCTGGCACGCCCACAACGCCTGCCGCTCCGATCGGCCGATGGTGGTCATCGAACTGAACACCTTCCTGCGCGATTTCCTGCCGCCCCTGCGCTGCACCAGCCCCGAGGCCCAGCAGATCGAGCGCAGCCTGCTCATCTGGACCCGCAACCACGAACTGGTCGACGACGACAAGGTGGTGCCGGATTTCTTTGCCGTCCACACCCACATCCACCATCGACTGTGCGGGCTGGATCTGCAGGCCGACCACGCCGCCGACGAAGAGGGCCGTTCCATCGGCTACCACTTTGACCAGCCGATCCGCGACCTGCGGGAGGACTGGGACGTCGTGCAGCCCTCCGAGTGGTGGGCCGACCGCGAGGCTACCGCCCGCGATATGGCCGTCGCCGAGGACGTCCTGG
>JAAZBQ010000516.1 GCA_012513725.1 Chloroflexota bacterium | reverse complement strand
GCGACACGATGGTCCCTCCTGGGTCCCAAGTGGCTATCAAGCACTGCCGGCGACCGGACGAGCCGACTGCCGCGGGCGTGAGCACGAGGAGCACGGGTATGTCGTGCAGTGCCTGATGCACCCATCAGGTACCACAAGATGAGGAGGGGAAAGAAGTGATGCTCGGATGCGCTTACACCACGACAGCGACGATGACGGCTCTGCAACGGGCGAGATGGTGAGGGGCGGGGTACGACATAGGGAGATCGAGGAGATCTGGTCCGGTTCGGTAGCCGGTAGCCAGAGGGGGCGGGTAGCCACCGCCTCTGGCTACTGTGTACATTCCAGTCTACCGGATGGGTCACCGGCTGTCAATGATTTGTCACAGCGGCTGCGGCATGTGTAACCGAACTTCTATGTTGCCGCTGCCGTTCCCGGCCCCCGGGCTGACCGGCGGACTGGCCGCATCAGCGGCCGGCCGCTACCTCGAGGGTCTCTGTACCGCCTGCGCCGACCTCCACCGGCTCCCGTCGCTGGCTGATCACCTTGGCCGGCACCCCGCCGACGATGACGTTCTCCTCGGTGATGCTGCGGGTCACCACGGCGCCCGCCGCCACGACGACGCCGTTGGCGATGGTCGTCCCGGCGGTGATCACGCTGTGGGCGCCCAGCCAGACGTCGTCGCCGATGACGATATCCGCCGCCCTGCGCTCCTGGTAGGTCATCGGCTGGCCCTTGACGGTGCTGTGGTTGCTGGAAAAGAGGCACACGCCGGGGCCCATCAGGAGGTTGTCCCCCAGGACGATCCGGGAGTGCTCGTCGGCCCAGACGCAGCACAGGTGGTTGATGTGCGAGTTCTTGCCCACGTAGACGTTCTGGGCGTTGCGGATGGAGGCCGTGGCGTGGATGCGCACGTCTGGGGCGGCGTGGATGCGCGCGCGCCAGGCGACGTGCTCGTGGATATAGTAGCCTAGGCTATACCCCATAGACGCCAGGAAACGGAGCGACAGCACGTTGCGAACGACTTCCCAAGCGTACCGGATCATCTTGACCTCCCCACGCGTGACGTGTCGAGCGCTAGCCCTTGCGGGCCAGCACGAAAATCGAAGAGCCCACCACCGCGCGGCCGCCGCTCCCCCGGCGGATGGCTTCCACCGCGCCGTACCCCGCCCGCTTGGCCGCCGTAACGGCCAGGCGCCGGAGCCCCGCGCCCGCAGGCTCGCCCCCCGGCCCCGGCGGCGCGGGTCGCTCGATGTAGGGCCGCGAGTTGGCAAAGGTAACATCCCGGAACCCCAGCCGCCCCAGGAGCAGCGACCACGTATCCGGATGGAACGCATAGAGGGCCGGGCCCAGGAAGAAATCGCGCTCTCGGCCGATGGCGCGCTGCAGGAGGAGGCCGGGCTCCAGCGGGATGAGGTTCGGCGTGCGCAGCATCAGCAGCCCGCCGTCGGCCAGCACCCGGCTCACATCGGCCAGGAACCCCACCGGGTCCGGCAGGTGATGGACGACCTGGGCGGCAAAGACGGCGTCAAACGCCTTCTCCGGAAAGAGGGCGCTGGTAAAGGGCGCGTTGATCAGCTCGAGGCCGTACTCTTCCCGGGCCACCCGGCAGGCCCCCACCGAGGGCTCGACGCCGGTCGCCTCCCAACCGCCTTCTCGGCACACGGCCACGAACGTGCCGATCCCGCAGCCGATGTCCAGCACCGAGCCCCCCTGCGGCCGCTCGCGGTCCAACAACTCGTAGGCGTGCCGGAACACGGGCTCGCGGTCCTTGCGCTTTTGGATCTCCCGCGCGGTCCAAAAGTCCTCCTGCCAATACTCGTCCAGGTCGCTGGCGGATTCCTGTCGGGGGCGAAAGGCTACCTTGCACGTGCTGCACTTGTAATAGTAGCCCCTTTGGGCATAGCGCCCCGCGGCAGCGCCACAGATCGGGCACTCTCCGGGGGCGGTCGAGACGTTGGCCGACGCTAGGTTCACGGTCGCTATCTCCTTCCCAACACCGTCTCGTACACCTCGGTCATGCGCTCGACCAGGTGGTCAAAGGTGAACTGCTCCTCGTAGCGAGCGCGGCCTGCCGCGCCCATCTCGTCGCGCAGCCCCGCATCGGCGATCAGTGCGCGCAGCCGCTCGCGGAGCGCCTCGACGTCGCCGGGGGGCACCACATAGCCCGTCGTGCCGTCGACCACCGACTCGCGCACGCCCCCCACGTCCGACGCCACCACCGGCAGCCCGGCGCGCATGGCCTCCAGGATGGAGCGGGGGAACCCCTCCCACTTGGTGGCCAACAGGAACACCTGGGCCCGGGCCAGGAGCGCGGGCACGTCCGGCCGGTAGCCGAGGAAAGAGACGCGCTCGGTGAGGGTCAGGCTCTCGGCCAGCGCCTCGACGTCGGCGCGCAGGGGCCCATCGCCCACCAGGTCCAGGTGCCAATCCAGGTCCTTGAGCCCGGCCAGGGCCTGGAGCAGGGTGGGGTGATCCTTGAAGGTCGCCAGCCGGGCCACCATCACCAGCCGCGGGGGCGAGCCGTCGGGCCTGGCGCGCAGCGTCTCACCAACGTCGGGCATGGCGTTGTACACGGTGACCACCCGCTCCGGCG
>JAAZBQ010000062.1 GCA_012513725.1 Chloroflexota bacterium | reverse complement strand
GAGTTCGCCACCTTCCAGTCGTACGAGATGCACTCCCGGGCCTACGGCGACCATCACATCCTCTCCCCCGCCGACGACCTCCCGCTGGCCCAGGGCGAGTCGCCCGACGAGATCCTGGCGGCCGTGGCGCCGCGGCCGGCGATCGCGGTCCCCCACCACGTGGCCTACGTTCCCGGGTACCGTGGGATCGTGTGGGAGCGCTACCGGGCCGTGCGCTCGCCCCTGGTGGAGGTGTTCTCCAAGCACGGTTCGGGGTTCTCCGACGAGGGGCCCTACCCCTACCTCCACACCATGGGCCCTCGCGACGGGCGCAGCACCGTGCGTCGCGGACTGGAGATGGGCCATCGCTTTGGGTTCACCGGCTCCACCGACCACCACGCCGGATATCCTGGCTCCCACGGCGACGGGCGCGTGGCGGTGTGGGCAGAGTCCCTCACCCGCGAGGCGCTCTGGGAGGCGTTCCTGGCCCGCCGGACCTACGCCGTCACGGGGGACAAGATTGCCTGCCGGTTCAGCGTGAACGGCGCGCCGATGGGATCGGTGGTAGCGGGTGGTGGCCTGCGGCGGGTGGCCCTCGACGCCCGCGCCTGCGCCGCTATCGACAAGGTCATCATCTACCGCGACGGGCGCCCCTGGCAGATCGTGAACGGGGAGACCCTGGGCGATGCGAGTGCGACAGGCCCCTACAAGGTGCGCATCGAGATGGGCTGGGGGAACGCCCCGGGCGCCTATGGATGGGAGGGCATCGCCCGGGTGCGCGGGGGCGCGGTGCGCTCCGTGGAGACCTGCTTTCGTGGGCGGAGCGTTCTGGCGCCGACCCAGGACCGCGCCGAGGACCCTGACATCAACGCCCTGGACAACCACCTTCTCTCCAGCGGACCCCAGGAGGTGGCCTGGCGCTGCGAGACGCTCAAGAACCCCTCGACCCTCCACCCGGCCACGGCGGCGCTCATCCTGGAGATCGACGGAGATCCCGCGGCTGCGCTGCACGTGGCGCTGAACGGCGTGGAGATGGCGGCGACCATCGGCGAACTGCTGGAAGGCGGCCGCGCCACCCACATGCAGCCGCACAACGCCGAGGCGTTCCTCCTGCACCGCGCCGTGCCCGAGGCGGCCTATGCGCTCCAGCGGGAGTGGACGGATGAGGGCGGTGGTTCCTACTATGCGGAGGTGCGCCAGGCGAACGGCCAAATCGCCTGGGTCTCGCCGGTGTGGGTGGAAGGGTGAGAACCGCCGCCCCATAAGACGCGGGGTTCAAACCCCGCGCTAACACAACAAAGCCTGCTGAAGCAGGCTGGCAAACAGATAATGAGTCGTATCAATTAGCACATAACGCGGGATTTGTGCCGATCACCAGGGTAAACTCATGGGCCGCACGGCTCTCTCACCCGGGATTTATCCATTCGTTATGTATACAATAGCCTGCTTACGAGAGTTGACTAATTATGCGCACCAAGTCCGACGTACTGCAGCAGGTCCGGGCTGTCGGCCGTGAAGCGGTTCAGAAAGTCGGCGATCCGTTGCTGCAACGCGGTCCAGTCGTCCGCCAACCGATGCAGGTGGGTCACGTCCTGCTGCAGCCAGCGCCACAACTTCTCCACCGGGTTCAGCCAGCTAGCGTACGTCGGCAAGCCGAGCAGCTGGATGTGCAGTGTCGTCCTGGGGGCCGCAATGGTGGCTTCCGCCGACCAGTTCGGCGGGCGGTTGAAGGGCCAGGGCCAGTCCTGGGGGGCCAGACCCACCAGGACATTGGGGTGGAAGTGCACCGGCCAGTTGTCCTGGGCCACGTAGATCGTCTCCGCCTGGGGGTAGGCCGCCTGCAGCCGGGTGTACAGGGTGCTCAGGGTGCTGGCGGTGACGTGCGCCCCCTGCTCCCACAGCACCCGCCCCCGCACGGCGTCCACTACCGCCACCACCCGTCCCGCGCGGTTGGAGCGCAGGCTGCGGCGGGCCAGGGGCTGGGTGTGCCCCACCGCCTCGTAGGCTCGCTCCTGGGTGGGCTGGCGAAAGTAGGTGTGCTCGTCGAGGTAGAGAAAGACATAGCGCTCCGGCTCCGCCCGGGTGCGCTCCAGGGCCTCCTGAAAGCGGGCCACCTTGGCCTGGCAGTCCGGGTCGGGGCTGTGCACGTACTGGCGGGCACGCTTGTAGCCGATCCGCAGCCGGTCCAGGAACCGCCACACGCTGCCCCGCGACCGCGGCCCCGGTGGTCCCAAGTGCTCCCCGAGGAGCGCCAGCGTCCAGCGGGCGCGGTCGTGGTCGTAGGCGTGGGGGTCCTGGTGGAGCATCGCCAAAAGCGCCGGGCGGGACGTCTCGCGGGTGTGGCCGGACACCGTGACGGCGGGCTTGCGGCCCCGGCACGGGCGGACCAACAGCCCCGCGAGCCCCTCGGCCCGGTAGCGTCGGATCCATCTCGAGAGGGTGCGATGCTGGCGGGGGCGGAGGAGACCCTGTCGACCCACCTCCCGGAGGGACTGGCCGGCGGCCACCTTCAGGATGGCCGCCGCCCGCTCTCGCACGTAGGGCTTGGGGTGATGGTCCCGGGCCTGCTGGAGTTCGGTGCGCTGGGCCGCACTGAGATCCAATTGGTATGGGCGTGGCATGGAGCACCTCCTTCTCACTCCCTGCTCTACCCCCAAGTCTACCACCAGTCGACTGGTGCGCATAATTAGTCAACTCTCATTAGCAGGCTTTGTTCTCTGAGCGCGGGGTTTGAACCCCGCGTCTTCTTTCAACGCCGCACCGCCTCCCTCACTCTCCCCCCGGCTCCTCCGCCAGGGGCTCGTAGCGTTCCAACGAGGCGTACGTGCTGCGGTCGGCGTGATGTCGACGCTGGTTCTCCACATAGTCCACCACCCAGGGCAGCTGTTTCTCGCCAAAGGACACGACGCCGTACTCGGCCTGCCAACCGAACCGCTGGGGCAACGGCAGGGTGTGGTTCACCAGGTGACTGCTGGCCCCCTTGACCTGTCCGACAAAGGCGGCGAGACCCACACTTGGTGGCACCGAGACGACCAGGTGCACGTGATCGTCGGCGCAGCCGACGGCGTGAACGATGGCACCCATTTCCGACGCCTTGTCGCGCACCCCAGCGATCAGGGTCCGCTCCAACGACTCGGTCGTGATCAACGCCTCCCGCCCTTTGGTGGCCCAGACAAGATGGTAGAACAGCCTCCAGTACGGCATGACGCCTCCTTTGCACACTTCATCGTGGCCGATCGCGCGCTGCGCCGGCCCAACCGGCCCCATCGCCTCCAGGCGTTCACTTACTACCAGCCTGCTTTAGCAGGGTTCGTTCTCTCAGCGCGGGGTTTGAACCCCGCGTCTTAGGACGCCGCCCCCGTTGCTGCCCTCTCAGTACATCATGTGCTCCCGGTACACCCGCACCGCGTGGAGGTACGACGCATACTGGGTGTTCGGCGAGACGGAGTGGTCGGTGCAGAACACCAG
>JAAZBQ010000515.1 GCA_012513725.1 Chloroflexota bacterium | reverse complement strand
GTCCAACGGAAAATGATCGAAAGACAAAAGAATACTCCTTGGCTACACGGAGCCAAGTCGCACTCTCAGCTCGTAGTTGATGATGGTGCGCTGCATCGCTTGCGCGCACGACAGGTTATTATACGCCCAAAGGCGCCGGCACGCGAATGGGCCGCCCGGGTGTGCGGCGCATCGTTGCCTCCGCGTCGGGCGGGGTTCTCGGACACCCCACCCGACGCGGGCGTTGACCCTACCCGGCGACCTCCACCTCCGACGCAAAGGCGCGGCCCTCGTGGACGGCCACCTCGCCGACGATCTCAAACTCCCCGCGCAGGCGGATGTCGTCGGACGAGGAACCCACCATCACGTCGATGGCGCCCGGCTCGACCACCAGCCGCATGTCGCGGTCCAGGAAGGCCAGGAGCGCCATGGGCACCCGGAAGGTGAGGGAGCACGCCTCGCCGGGGGCCAGCGCGATGCGCCTGAAGCCAACGAGCTGCTGCGTGGGGCGCGCTACCGACGCCACCCGATCGCGCACGTAGAGCTGCACCACCTCTTCGCCTGCCACCGTGCCGCTGTTGCGGACGGTGCAGGCGACCTCGACCTGGCCGCGGCCCTCCACCTCCCGCGGGCCGATGCGTAGGTCGCCGTACTCCCAGGTGGTGTAGCTGAGGCCGTGGCCCAAGGGATACAGCGGGGTCGCCGGCATATCCGCATAGCCCCGGAAAAAGTCGTCCTCGGCGCGCCGGTACCCGCTGCCCTGCCGCTGCCCGAGGTAGACCGGCGCCTGTCCGGCGTGTCGCGGGATGGAGTAGGGGAGCTTGCCGCCGGGGACGGCGTCGCCAAAGAGGGCCGCCGCGATCGCGTCCGCCCCCTCCTGGCCGGGATAGTAGACCGCCAGAATGGCCGGCACGTGTTCGGCGGCCCAGGCGATCGCATAGGGGCGCCCGCCGAACAGCACGAGGACCGTCGGCGTGCCGGTGGAGACCACCGCCTCGAGCAGCCGCTGTTGCACGCCGGGCAGATCGATGTCTGCCGAGTCCACTCCCTCGCCCTCGGTGCCGCCGTGCATCCAGCCGCCCTGCCCGCCGAGGGCCAGGATGGCCACGTCGGCGTCGCGGGCCAGCGCCTCGGCCTCGGCGATGCCCGAGGCGTCGTCGCTTACCACCTCGCAGCCTGTCGCATGGCCGACCGTAACGCCCTCGGATACGGCGGCCCGGATCGCTTCCAGGAGGCTCTGCACCGGGTAGCGCTCCCGAATGACCTCGTCGAGAGTCTTGGCCGACGCGTCCTCGGCGTATGCGCCCAGGGGCTGCGGGGCGTCGGCCTGCTCGATGTCGCGGGCGGCCCGGGAGCGAACCATCCCCAACATGGCGGGGAAGGTGTATCCGGGAAAGTAGGAGGTCACCGACGCCGCGTGGGGGCCGATGACGGCGACGCCGCGCGTTTCCTTGTCCAGCGGGAGCAGGTTGCCCTCGTTCCGGAGGAGCGTCAGCGACTTGACGGCCAGGGTGCGCGACAGCGCGCGGTTGCGGGCGTCGCCGAACACCTCCGGCACCCGGGTGGCGTCGACGACGGGGCGATCGAGGAGGCCAAGCCGCGCCTTGGCCTCCAGCACCCGCCGGACGGAGCGATCCACCAGCCCTTCCTCCACCTGGCCCTGGCGCACGGCGTCGACCAGGAGCGCCCCGTAGCATCGCACGAAGGGCAGTTCCATGTCCATGCCGGCCCGGAGCGCGATGGCGCCCGCCTCCTGGAGGCTGCCGGCCGTCGCAAAGCGGGTCATCAGCATGGCCACGGCGAAATAGTCCGACACCACCAGACCTCCGAAGCCCAGCCGGTCGCGTAGGAGATCGGTCAGGATCTTGGAGGAGGCAACCACCGGGACGCCGTCGATCTCCGAGTAGGAGTTCATCATCGAGGCCAGCCCCGCCTCGCGGATGGCGGCCTCGAACGGGAACGCGTACACGTCGTACAACTCCCGGTCGCCCAGGCGGGTGGAGGCCATGTTCTGCCCCGCCTCCGACCAGCCATAGCCCAAAAAGTGCTTGCCCGTGGCGATGACGCCCTCGGCCAGGTCCTCGCCCTGCAGGCCGCGGACAAAGGCCATGCTCATCTGGGCGCAGAGGTAGGGGTCCTCGCCGTACGTCTCGTGGACGCGCCCCCACCGGGCGTCGCGGGCGACGTCCATCACCGGCGAAAGGGCCTGCTGGATGCCGGCGGCCCGCATCTGCTGGCGGATGAGGTCCGTCATGCGGGTCAGGAGCTCCGGCTCCCACGTGGCGGCCAGGCCGATGGCGGTGGGGTAGTTCGGGGCATCGACGGCCACCAGGCCGTTCAGCGCCTCGGCGTGGACGATGGCCGGAATGCCCAGGCGGGTCTTCTCGACGAGGAATCGCTGGAGGGTGTTGGCCGCCTCGGCCAGTTCGCGGGCGTTGGCCATGCCCACCGAGGGCATGAACGCGCCGCCGAGGCCATCGGCCGCCACGGTGCGCAGGTGCTCGGCGCTGAGGTCCGCGCGGCCCCCAAAGGTTCCCAGCATCGCGCAGCCCAGCTGGGCTACCTTTTCCTCCAGTGTCATGCGGCCGAGGAGGTCTTGGACGCGGCCGTCCGGGGAATGCAGTGCGGTCGTGGTCATGACGTCCTCCTTTGGACTGTAGTGGGTCGAGGCACTATGTTGGTCAGCGACGACCGGACGCCTGCATTATGTATCGGCGGCAGCGGCTGCGTCAACCGCTGCCGCGGCGCGGTGGAGATACGAACGAGGCCCTGGCGACCACAATCTCGTGGTCGCCAGGGCCTCCTCGAACGGACGGGACCGACGAGGGCTACTCGGCAGTACGCGCCTTTTCCACCGGGTGTCCCGCCTCCTGCCAGGCGGGAAAGCCGCCCTCGAGGGCCCGTGCATCGTACCCGCTCTCACGGAGCAGGGCGGCGGCTCGCTCGCTGCGCGAGCTGCCCGCGTGCATGAACCCTCAATACGTCACCACGGGCTGGCCC
>JAAZBQ010000514.1 GCA_012513725.1 Chloroflexota bacterium | reverse complement strand
GGCAAAACGGCTTCCTCAACAAAGCGACAGGTGTTATCCGAGGAGCCCCCGTCGGCGTTCATCAGAAGGACACGCTGATCGGGCAGATAGGTCGCGATGCCCTCGACGACGGCGTCCACTACCTCGCCGATCGTTCGCCCGTTTCGGTGGCTGGGGATGCCGACAACGATATCCACAGGCCCCAGGCGCGCCAACTGCGCCTGCGCCTCCTCCGAAAGAGCCGGGTCGTACAACACCAATGGTTGATCCATGCCTGGCATCTGTTCCCTCATCTGTACCCTATGCACGGACGCCGTGCCAAGGACGGCCCCTCACCGCACCCGCCCGCTATTATAGCACAGATCGTGCCGCAGGCTGAACACCCTTCCGAGGTAGACCACTGCAGACTTTCTCCTTATGTAATATACTCGATACGATACGTTATCGTGGCATACTAGTGCATAATACCTGCGGCGGCCCGTGCGAATTCCGAACCGGCGCTTGACGAAACGCGGGTTGGATGCTAGAATACGCAGACAGAAGCGAAAGCCCGAATCACATACGGTACTCCGGCTGTCCTCTACCCCCTTTCTGGCGCGGGGAGATGTGACCGCCGGATTTGTCGTCACCCACACCCGGACGGATGACCTTCGGGCTGCTGGGTGGCATTGTCTTGAACACCAGGTACCATTCCACCCGACGCCCCACCCAACGGAGAACGCATCCATGGACTTGGCCGCCCTCATCCGCGACGTTCCCGACTTTCCAGTACCAGGAGTCCTCTTCAAGGACGTCACGACGCTACTTGGGGATCCGGACGGCTTTCGCGCAGCGGTTGACGCCCTCCGCGACCACTATGCCGATCGCAACGACATCGATCTGGTCGCAGCCATCGAGGCGCGTGGGTTTCTGTTCGCTGCTCCGCTGGCCTACCTGATGCGCGCCGGGCTTGTGCCGATCCGCAAGCCGGGCAAGCTGCCAGCGTCGACGACCAGCATCGAGTACAGCCTGGAGTACGGTTCAAACACCCTGGAGATGCACACCGACGCCATCGTACCGGGCCAGAAGGTGCTCGTGGTGGACGACGTGTTGGCTACAGGGGGCTCTGCCAAGGCGGCCGTGGAGCTCATCGAACGCCTTGGCGGCGAGGTGATCGGGGTGGCCTTTCTTGCCGAACTTACTTTCCTGAACGGCATCGCGAAGCTGCACGGGTACGATGTCTATTCGGTCATCAGGTATTAGACGGCCCAGGAGAGCAAGACATGACAGACAGTACCAGAAGCATCGAGGAGTTGGAGGAGGTGCGGCGCCGCACGCTGCGGGAGATCGCGCGACTACGCGAGCAGCTTCAGGCCGAGATCGAGCCCGCGTCTGCGGATGACGATGACATGGCGGACGTGGCCGCGGACATCTATGAGCGGGGCAAGACCATCTCGTTGATTAGCAGCCTGGAAGACAAGCTGCACTCGATCGAGCACGCCATCGCGGTGGCCACGAGCGGCCAGTACGGCGTGTGCGAGGTCTGTGGTCAGCCCATTCCCGCGGAGCGGCTGCAGATCATGCCCGAGACGACGCTGTGCGTGCAGTGCGCCAGCAAGCTGGAGCAGGGCATTCGCCGCCACCGCATCATGACGGCCGACCGCATCAACGCGCGGCGCATAAGCGAAGCGGAGACCGAGGACACCGAAGGGGATGACGGCGAGGAAGAGTACTAGCCCTGCCGTCCCACTCGGCCGTTTCTTTCCTGGGGCCGCAGGCGCCCGAGCCTTGCACGCAACGACTCCCAGCAGGTTCGCCTCGCGAGCTCGCTGGGAGTTCGCATCAGGGTGCCCGGAAGGAATAGCCAACCCCCCGCACGGTATGGATGTACGTTGGCCGGCGCGGATCGTCCCCCAACTTGCGGCGCAGGTAGCAGATGTAGACCTTGAGGTGACCGCCCTGCGACCGATAGCCCTCGCCCCACACCTCGGCCAGCAGATCTTGCGTCGCGACAGGCGTGCCTGCGTGCTGCGCCAGGCAGGCGAGCAAGCGGAACTCGGTGGGAGTGAGATCCAGAACTCTGTCGCCGAGCACCGCCCGGCGGCGCCCGAGGTCCAACTCCAGATCGTGGTTGCGCAGCAGGCCGGCTTGGGCTCGGACTGGCTCACGCGAGCGCGAGCGTAGCAGCGCCCGCACGCGCGCGTTCAGTTCCGCGAGGCTAAAGGGCTTGCGGAGATAGTCGTCGGCGCCGGCCTCAAACCCCCGAATCACGTCCTGTTCGTTGGTCAGCGCGCTGAGCATCAGCACGGGGATGCCGGTCATCTGCTTGATGCGCCGGCAGGTCTCCAGCCCGTCGAGGCGGGGCATCATGACGTCCAGGATCACCAGGTCCGGGTGCTCGCAACACGCCTTGCGCAGCGCGTCATAGCCATCCACCGCCGTGATTGATTCTACCCCCTGCTTGCGCAGGCTGAGCGTGATCACACTGGCCAGGGCGGCATCATCGTCTACCGTCAGCACGCGGCTCGCTTGCATGAGCATGCGCCCCTCCATGCGGTGCCGCCGAGCGCGCCAAGGCGCCTGGGCGGTCCGATATGAGGCGGTATCCGCGCCCCCGTATGGTCGAGATGTATCGGGGGTTGGCGCTATCGTCCTCCAGTTTCTTACGCAGGAAGCGGATATAGTACATCAGGTAGGACTTTTCCCCGCGGTACTCGCTGCCCCACACGTGGGTGAGGAGTTCGTCGTGGGTCAGCACCCGCCCGGCGTTCTGCATCAGGTAGCAGAGCAGGCGGAACTCGGTGGGGGTCAGGTCCACCTCGCGGCCGCCCCGGCTCAGCCGATGCCGGGCGACATCCAAGGTGAGATCGCGGACCTGCAGCGTGCTGCTACCGGGCCTGTGGCCCAGGTCGGCGCGCCGCAGCAGTGCCTGCACCCGGGCGTTCATCTCCCCGAGGCTAAAGGGCTTGCGCATATAGTCGTCGGCGCC
The DNA here is from genome assembly GCA_012513725.1 of Chloroflexota bacterium. Classification (GTDB taxonomy): domain Bacteria; phylum Chloroflexota; class Anaerolineae; order UBA1429; family UBA1429; genus JAAZBQ01. Next base: position 2,769 of record JAAZBQ010000514.1, on the reverse strand, counting down.
GGCCTGGAAGCTCTTGAGCACGTCTGCTTCATCGGTACGGCAGGTGACCATCAGGATCGGCACGTCGGAGGCGCTCTTGAGCCGGCGACAGGTCTCCCAGCCATCCATCTTGGGCAGCATGACGTCCATGATCACCACGTCCGGCTGGCTCTGAAAGGCAGCCCGGAGAGCCGAGGAGCCGTCATACGCCACGTGTGGCTCGTAGCCGTTCTTTCGAAAGCTGAGGCTTAGCACGTTGGCCAGCGAAGCGTCGTCATCCACAATGAGTATTCGTTTGCCCATTATTGCTCTCCATCCAGGACCGGAACGGTGAACCAGAACGTGGAGCCTCGGCCCGGCGTGCTGCGCACACCGATCCGCCCCCCCTGTGCCTCGACCAGCACCCGACATACGTACAGTCCCACCCCGTGCCCCCCCCATCCGTTGTCGCCCGCCGGGCTCGCGCGCCAGAACCGCTGGAACAGATGCCCCAAGTGCTCCGGCGCGATCCCGCAGCCCTGATCGGTCACGTTGACCTGCAACTCGTCAGCGTCCGGGCGCTCGATGGACACCTGCACCGCGCTATCCACCGCCGAGTACTTGACCGCGTTTTCCAGCAGGTTGCGCAGCACGATGGCGATGCGCGTACGGTCGCCCCGAGCCGGGGGGAGGTCTCGCGGAGCGTGCACCTCGATCCGGTACCCGGGGTGACCGGTGTGCATCGCGTCGAGGACCGAACGGACCAATGGCTCTAGAGCGACGGCCTTGTGCTCCACGACGCTCGCGCCCGAGCGGACGCGTTCGGCGTCCAGAATGGCCTCAAGGAGACCCGCAAGGCTGTTGCTCTCCGAACGGATGGCGCGTAGGAGTTCGGTCTGCGCCTCCGGCGCAAGGCCTCCCTCGGCCAGGAGCTCGGCCGAGGCGCTGATGAAGGACAGGGGGCGACGCAGCTCGTGGGAGAGGAGCAGGAGCAGATCACTCGGCGTGCCAGCCTGGGCGCGGGCGTCTGCCTGAGGCTGCAGGGTGAGAAGCAGGCCACGCCTGCCGACGTCATCCTCGACCGGGGTTCCGGTCACCGCCACATCCACTGCGGGTTTCGAGTCGCCCGGCCACAGCGCGCCGCCACGCACCTGGACCCACGCGCAAGAGGGCTCGGCGCGGGGGGCCCGGTCGCAGCAATCGGCCAGTTCGCGACCACCCACCGCCGCCAGCACCGCGGAGCACGGCCGCCCCGCTCCTCCCGCGCGGTCGGCGCCCACGAGGCGGTCCAGCCTGCCGTTCGTGTGGGTGATGCGCCCGTCGGCATCGACCAGCAGGGCCAACATGGGGCAGGCATCCAAGAGCGCCTGGACGGGCGGCGTCGTGCCGGAGGTGGGCTCGGGGCCCACGGGCCGATCCGCCCCGGACGCCGCCAGACGCACCTGCGGACGGGACCACGGATCCGCCATGGCGACGCCGGCCGCTGCCGGCGCCAACGCCAGACGTTGCGACCACCCCACGCCCTGCGCCAGGGACGCCACCCGCCGGATCGCTGCGTCGCGCAGCAGCGGTAGGAACCGCCACCGCGAGAGCCATGACGGGCGTCTGGCCGCGCTTACGCGACCACTCTGCGTGCGCGAACGCGGCCCCTGCCCCTGTCCAGGACGAATCGACATTGCTCTCCCCTGCGCCCGCGGCGCTGCTGCCGATCTGTATGACTGACCGGGCGTCGCGGAACACCGCGCACCCGGATAGCCGCAGCCCGCATGGGCACCACGGCCCCGGGCACTGATAGTCGCCTGCCCGGCGCGCGCCGGGCGCCATCAGCCAACGTGCAGTACATGGCGCGAGCAATGGGTGTCTGGCGAGGATGCGATGAGCCAGTTGAGGAGACGTGTGGTGGGAGGGATGTCGCGGTGCGTCGAGGTGCGGCTGCCGCCGCGACGTAACCATATCTTAACCGCAGCACGAGATGCTTGTCAAGCCCCAGATGGCAACCGACCTAGACGCATGTGCACGGTTACAATCCATATGCAAACACAGAGGGGGAAGGAGAGAGCGTGGGCGCTCGCCCGACGGTCAACGCCGGGCGAGCGGGGTGGAGGGCTACTGCTGCTCGGTGGCGAGCTGATCGGCGGACCCTCCCGAGCCACGGCGCCAGAACGCCACGGACGGCCGCCAGTCCGGGAACAGGTAGGTGATGAAAAAGACCGCCAACGCACCCAGGGTGAGCCCCGCAGCCATGGCCAGCGCAAGCACCTGTACGGCCGAGCGGCCGCTGGGGGCCTTGGGCCGCTGCGGAGCGCTGGCCACCCGCACGACGCTCTGCGATAGCTCGGACTCCACCTTTTGCTCGGCGACCTTGCGACTCAGCGCCGTGTACGTCTCCCAAGCCAGGTCGCGGGCGCGGTTCAGCTCGCGACTATGCGCCTGGGCCGCCTCCAACTCGGAGTTCAAGGTGCGGACCTCCGCATCGAGCCTGGCTATGGCCTGCTCCAGCGGTTCCGTCGCCTCATAGTAGGCCGGGATGGCGGCGTCGTATTCCAGGCTGTTCACCAGCTGCGCGAGGGCGTCGCGGCGCGCGGCGAGGTCGCTCTCCTGAGCGAGGGCGTCCGCATCAGCGACCAACTCACCGAGGGAAAAGAGCGAGCGGTACTGCTCTCGCAGCGCCTGGTAGAGAGGATCATCCTCCAGCGCCGTGGGCTCGGGCGCGATGAGGCCGGCGCTCGACGACAGATTGGCCGTCTCACGCTCGATCGCCTCATCCGTGGCGACCGTCTCCGCGTCCAACGCGCTCACCAGGGCGCGCAG
>JAAZBQ010000513.1 GCA_012513725.1 Chloroflexota bacterium | reverse complement strand
CCACATCGTCCACGGCGCCCGACACCGTATAGTCCTTGCCGTCGGCATCGCGAAGCGCGATCGCCGGGAGCGCGCCGCCGAACCCTGTGACGGGCCGGTACGCACCGTCCTCCTGGACCTCGATGCGGGCCGGGAAGGCATAGTCGGCCCGCGAGATGCCGATGCGCAAGAGTCCGGCGTCCAGTTGCACGCCCTCTCCATCCGCCGAGATCTCGATCCCCTCGGCGGGGGGCGCATCGGCCACGTCAGGCCCGTACTCTAGCGCCAGGTCCACTGCGCCGCTCGGCGTCAGATCCACTTGCAGGTCGAACAGCGCCCAGCGCACACTGCCGTCCTCCCAGGAGACCTGCACCCGCTTCTGGGCCGGAATCGGCGCGCCGTCGGGGCCGAGCACTCGGCAGTGGGAGAGGTCCCAGAGCGCCCCCTGGGGGAAGGGAAAGCCCCACGTGATCGGCCAGTCGTTCACGGCCTGATCCACGCGGTTGGTGACGGTGAACGCCACACGCCCCGACTGGACCTCGCCGAAAGCCTGGGGGAGGTACTCGGTGAGGGACAGCCGCCCGGTCTCGACGGTCTCGCCCGAGTCGGAGGCGGCCGCAATCCGGAACCAGGCGCCGTCCTCCCCGCGGGCGCCGGGCAGCTCCAGGCCGTGGTTCGAGAGGGGCGCGCGCTCCGACACCTCGGGCGGCTCGCCCTCGGCGCCGCTATAGGTGACCGTACAACGGGCGGGGCGGGTGGTGCGCCAGTCGAGGCGCACCCGGGCCTCGGCGCCGACGCCCACGACCTCCGCGGCGATGTCCTGCACGGCCAGCGTCTGCCGGCGGGCCTCGGGACGCGTGGGCAGGAGCACGATGTTCTCGATGCGGTACGGGCCCTCATTGGCGTCGGTGATAAGCCGCAGCTGCTCGCCGCTGTCGATATAGTAGGGCTCGGGGAGCACGTACAGGTGCAGGCGGTTGTCGTCGTCGTCGCTCCGCACGCGGCCCAGTTGGTGGGCGCCCAGCCACACCGTCATGTTTTCGTCGGCGCCAGCGACGTCGTACATGGTCCAGCCGACATAGTAGGTGCCGGCGCCGGAAAAGAGGCGCGCGCCGATGGAGGAGTGAAAGAGGCGTTCCTGCCCCTCCAGGGGATGCGCGTGGGCCTTTTCGTTGGCCTCTTGGGAAAAGATGGCGGTCAGGCTGCTCTCCAGACGGGCCCGGCGCACCGAGTTCGGGCGGAGGACGGAGGGGTTCGTGTACTCGGAAAAGACGTCGTTCACGAACCCATCGTACCGGCAGGCGTAGGCCGGGTAGATGATGGCGCCCTCTTGCGCCAGGATGTCGCGGATGAACCGGTCACCCACCACGGAAATCGCATCGATCGGCCGGTCGTCGGTCTTCATCGGCTATCCCCTCCAGACTGTATCGATGAGTACGTAAACGCAGGGAAGATCACGGCATGCAGCGTGCGTGCGCGGCCGGCACGCGCTCCCGATGCACACGGGCAACGCGACAGGCGCGAACACGGGTCAGTGGTGGACGGTAAGGGGATACAGGGGATGCCGCTCGCGGCGGACGTGACGCCAAGACCGAACGGACGACGAGCGCCGAGTGCGCCCTGAGTCGATTCCCACGGGGCGTCAGGTTCCCCTGCCGCCTGGACCGCGGCACCCCACCAGCCCCCGGGGCCGTCCAGGGCCGGAGCAACATACGTGCGCACACCGCGCAGATGCCGCTCGCAGCACTCGTCTGTGCCCATTCTACCAGAAGCGGCACGCAGAGTCTATGGTTTTGTTTACCAAGCCTGCCGATCGACAGGATCCGCCGTGGCCCCCGGCAGAGCGGGGCGGGGCCGGATGTCCGGCCCCGCCCCATGCACGACGGTCGAATCTTGCTCGAGGGCGTCGGTCAGGCCTCCAGCGCCTCCAGGAACCCCTCGGGGATCCGAGCGGCATACACGTGGGGGATGCCGGTGCGATCCGAGTTGTAGATCACCCACTGATTGTCGGGGCTCAGGTAGGGGTGCGGATGGGTGTACTGCGGGATCGACAGGCTGGAGCCCGACTCGCAGAGCACCTCCCAGCGCCCCGTCTGGATCGAACCGACGACGATGCGAGCATCGGGGCTGGTGTCGGAGACGAAAAAGCGCCCGTCGCGGGAGGCGTTCGGGTGGTCAAAGTACACGCCCTTGGCGACTACTCGGGCCGCCTCGTCGCCCGGCCGCACGGCCCACAGGTTGCCCTCGGCGATGAGCTCCTCGCGATCGGCCCCGCCGACAGTCAGTAGGATCTCGCCCGTCTTGCCGATCCAGGTCTGGTGTCCCTGGCAACGATGGGTGTAGGGCCGCCCGACGGGGAGCGTCCGGTGGTTCTGGCCGTTGATGTCGACGAGGTACAGGGTCGCGCCGATCTCGCCGACCAGCACGAGGTGGCGGCCCGTGTCGTCGATGATGGCGCCGCGGTTGTGCTGGATGAGGAGGTCCTGGCCCTTGCCGGGCTCCAGCTGCGGGTGGGCGTTGCACATGTCCTCACCCTGCTCCCAGATCACCTCCCGGGTGCCGGCCTGGAGGTCAAAGCGCAGGATGCCAAAGCGCTTGTTCCCCAGGTAGGCAGAGTTGATAAAGTAGCGCTCGTCGGGCGTCAATGAGCCCATCGTCCGCGGCTGCGGGCCGCCGTCAAAGTGCCAGCGCGTCTGCTCCAGCGTCTCGAACTCGGTGCGCACGATGTCATAGGACTCGCCGTCGAGCTGGTCGATGTACCAGAAGGCACTGTGATTCGGCGACACGGCAAATCCGCGCATACCCCTGCCGCTCTCGCCCACCTTGGTCACCAGGCGGCGCTCGAAATCGTGCCGCCACAGGTGCGCAGAGCCCACCGAATCGTGGTGGCGGATGAACATGAGGTAGCGCGACGCGGCGTCCATGTAGGGCACCTCGCCATAGATGTTCGAGTTGATCGCCGGGCACGACGTGAGCTGAAAGATCTGGGCGCCCGTGGGCGCGTACGTCTCCCGGATGATCATCTCGGGGGTGGACTGCTCGAACGTGGCCATGTGATGTGCCTCCATGCAAGGGCCCTGGGGCCAATCATGCCCCAGGGCCCAGATACTCGTCCGGATCAGTTGTTCAGGCGCGTGCTACAGAGCGTGCTGTTCGGGCTCGTCCCAGAACCAGGTGGCCGAGTCCACGATGTACTCGTACCCGGTGTGGCAGCAGTCGTAGGGCAGCCCATCGCGCAGACCCTTCAGGCCGTTCTTGACGATGAGCAGGTACGGCGTGTCGCCCACAAAGCAGGGGCAAGGCAGCTCATCGTGCCAGATATCCAGGATGCCAAAGAACAGCTGCCGCTGCTCCTCCTCGT
>JAAZBQ010000512.1 GCA_012513725.1 Chloroflexota bacterium | reverse complement strand
CCGCCCCACACGGCGGCGGCCGCCGCGTTGGCCTCCGCCACCCGGCCGTTGCGCTCGACGATCGCCACCCCCACCGGCAGGATGTCCAGCACCGCCCGCAGCCGCCGCCGCTGCCGGTCCACGGCCTGGTGCTCCATCGCCAGCGCCTGGCGGACCCGCTCCCGCTCGGCGATCTCGGCCTGGAGCGCCTCATTCGTGTGCCGGAGCGCCGCGGTGCGCTCTGCCACGCGCCGCTCGAGGCTCTCCCGGGCGCGCAGGAGTTCCTGCTCGATCCGCCGGCGCTCGGTGATGTCGGTGGCGGTGACTACGGCCCCCAGCACCCTCCCCTCCACGTCGCGGATCGGCGCCGCGCTCTCGGAAAGCCAGTGCTCCTCTCCCCGGGCGTCGCGGAGCACCGCCAGGGCGCCGCGCACCGTCTCGCCCCGCAGCGCCCGCGCCGCCGGGTACTGGGAGGGCGTAAAGGGCTGCCCGTCGGGCTGGAGGAACGACACCCGCGACAGGAGATCGGGGGTCGCCAGCCGGTGGCCGTTGACCACCAGGCCCATCATCTCCTCGGCGGAGGGGTTGGCCCGTACGATCTCGCCGCCGGGCCCGTGGATGGCCACCGCTTCGGCCATCGAGGCGATGGTGGCATCCAGCTCCGCCGCCCGCCGCTGGACCTCATCGAGCAGGCGCTCCCGCTCCGCCTCCGCCCGCTTGCGCTCGGTGGTGTCGCGCAGCACGAGGACCCAACCCGTCAACATGCCCCGTCCATCCACGAGGGGCGAGGCCAGGGCGTCGAACCAACGCTCCTGGCCATCGACTGTCCGGAGCGCCTCTGCCTCCGCCGGCGCGTCTGCCAGATCGGGCATCAGGTCGTCTGGGGCCACCTCGTCGATGGTGCGCCCCAGGGCGTCCGCCAACGTGACGCGCACGATCCGTTCGGCCGCGGGGTTCATGTCTACCAGGCGCCGCTGGGCATCCAGCACCAGCAATCCATCCGCCATGCCCTGCAGGGTGGCCTGGCGGGCGGCAGGCACCAGGTCCAACAGGCCATAGCGCAACAGCGCCCACGAGCAGATGGTGCCCGAGCACACAAAGGCGACCGGCGTCAGGTCCAGGCGGACGGTGAGCTCCGGCTCGGCCAGGTACAGGCCGTTGGCCAGCCACGGCAAGAGGACCGCAGTAATCAGCGCGCCGGCCTGGCCGCGGTAGATGTGGGACGACCGAAAGAGCACCCGCACGAGGAGCACGGTGCCGACGGCGAGCAGGAGGTACGAATAGGCCGTGTGCACCCAGAACCAGGGGCCGTACTCTTTGGCCACCAGCGACACGGGGCCGCTGGCATCCAGCCGCACGCTGCGGCGCATCAGCCCGTGTAGCGGATCGGTCCACACCAGGACGAGGGTCACCAGTGGCAGGATGAGCAGGGGAAGCAGGTCGCGGTAGCGCAGGGTCCGGCCGACATCCGTGTACTGCTCGGCAAAGACCAGCCAGAACACCGGAATCAGGACGATACCCAGGTACTCGACGTTAGCCCACAGGATCTTGTCGCCCAGTTCCCGGCTGCCGAGCTCCATGGCGTTCCCAAACGCCCAGACGGCGCCGGACACCATGAGCAGCAGCATCGGCCAGGCGCCCGATGTCGAGCGGCGGCGCCAGACGATGGCCGCCACCGCCAACGACACGGCGCCGGCCACGATCAAGGGGATGGCGTACGGAGTGTACTGCCAGCTCACGGCGCTCCACTCTCCACCGGGCCTTACACCTGGCCACCGGCGGCACGATGAACCCATAGTTCCTGTGGAGGGACGCGGGAGGATGGAGGACTGCTCCGGGGTGACTCGTCGGTCACGCCCAGTCTACCATAACCGCTTGCCATGCGCCAACCTTTGCGCCCACCCTCCAACTCTTCCCGGCCGCCTTTGCGCCCACCCGGAGACGTGGTATGCTGCCCGCACACATGGCGACGCCAGCATCGCACCCCGAATGCTCATGCGTATACTGACAATCACCTTCACGCTCCTGCTCTCGCTCGTCCTCGTGGCCTGCGGCCTGGGCTCGGCCCCTGGCGAGCAGGTGGAGGGGCGCATCCTTCTATGGCATGCCTGGTCCGCCGCCGAGGCCGAGGTCCTCGACGCCCTCCTGGACATGTTCACGGACATCTACCCCCGGGTGCACATCGTCCGATCGGCCCTGCCCCCCGAGGAGATCATCGAGGAGTACACCGAGCGGGCCGAGATGGGCCTGGGACCCGACCTCCTGCTGGCGCCCGCCCAGTCCATCTGCGCCCTGGCGCCGGCGGGCCTCATACGCCCCCTCGAGCCCCTGACGCCCGACACCGATCCCTACTATGCGCCGGCGCTGGACACCGTGCGCTACGAAGAGGCCCTCTATGGGCTGCCCCTCACGCTACGCACCGCGGCCCTCTATTACAACCGCAGCCTCGCGGATGGGCCGCCCGCTTCGCTGGACGCCCTCCTCGCCGAGGCGTCGGCCGGGCGATCGGTGGTGCTGACCACCGACGCCTACTATGCCTACTGGGGCATCCGGGCCTTTGGCGGCCGCGCGCTGGACGATACGGGGCGCGCCCTCGTCGATCAGGGCGGCTTTGCCAACTGGCTCGGCTGGCTCAAGATCGCCCAGAGCACGCCGGGCGTCATCCTCACCCCCGAGCACGAGATCGCGACGGCGCTCTTTGCCGAGGGCCACGTCGCGTTCTATGCGGGGTCTTCCGAGGAACTGCCCGCCCTCCGCGAGGTCTTGGGCGAAGACGCGGTGGGCGTCGCGCCGCTGCCAGCGGGGCCCTACGGCTCAGCTGGGCCGCTCCTGGAATCCCAGGCGGTGCTGGTGAACGCAGCGTCCAACGAGGCGGCCCTCTCCCTGCGCCTGGCCGCCTTTCTCAGCACGCCGGAGCAGCAAGAACGCCTGGCCCGCCAGGCGGGCAGCCTGCCCGCCAGCCGACACGTCCGGGTGGATCCGCGGCTGCTCCCCGACGTCGCCGCGCTCCTCGCCCAGACGCGGACGGCCGAGCCGCGCCGCAACCTGCCCCAGGTGCAGACCCTCCTCGCCATGGGCGACCGCGCCTACTCTCTGGCCCTCGAGGGCGTCCAGACGGTGGCGGAGGCCGCCGGGGCCTATGCCGCCCAGGTGAACGCCGCCCACGGCCTGGATGCCGAGGAGGCCGAGGCCGAGGAGCACTGCGCGCTGGAGGGCGTCCTGAGTATCTGGCACGGCTGGGAGCGCGATGACGAGGCCGGCCTGCGCCAGGTCGCGCAGGCCTTCTCCAGCGTGTGTCCCGGAGTCTACGCCGGCCTGCGGAGGCTGCCGTCGCCCCTCACGCCGGAGGACTACCTCGCGGCTGTCGAGGCCCACGGTGCCCCGGACGCCCTCGTCGGTCCCACCGACTGGATCGCTCCACTCGTCGAGGCCGGCATCCTGCGTGATCTCGGGGACGTCGCCGCCCCCCTGGCCGAGCGCTTTCGGCCCGCCGCCAACCGTGCCATCACCTATCGCGATACCCCCTATGCGCTGCCCCTGGCCGTGAGCATCTCTGGCCTCCACTATGATCGGGAGCGCGTATCGAACCCGCCGGAGACCCTCGAGGCCCTTCTCGCCGAGGCCTCCGCCGAGCACGGGGTGGCCCTGCCGGCCAACGCCCAGGGCGCTTTCTGGCTCCTGTCGGCGGTTGGCGGGGTCTCCAGCGGGCCGGATGGCGCACTGCACGCAGACGCCGAGGCCGTCGACGACTGGCTAGCCTTTATGCAGGGTGTCGCCGAGATGCCCAACGTCCTCCTCTCGTCCGACGCGGCCGAGGGGCGGGAGGCGCTGGTCTCCGGGGAGGTGGCGTACCTGTCCGGAGGCACGTCGGCGCTGCGGCCCCTGCAGGCCGCCCTCGGCGCCGAGCGCCTGGGCGTCGCCTCGCTGCCCGCGGGCCCCGCAGGCCCCGCGCGCGCGCTCCTGCGCGTCGACGGCATCATGCTGCCCGCCGGCGGATCGGATGCGTCCGCCGCGCTGGCCCTGGCCTTTGCAGACTATGCGACGAACGTGGAGGCCCAGGCCCTGCTCGTCGCCCGTGCGGGGCGCATTCCCGGCAACGTGAACGTGTCGCTGGACGCGCACCCGGCCGTGGCGGCGCTCTCTGCCCAAGAGGCCTCGGCGCTGGTCCCGCGCCACTACCCCGTCGGGAGTAGCCCCTGGGAGGTCGGCGACGCCCTCCTCGCGGCGGCGCTCGCCGGGGAGGATACCACATGGCTCGCCGAGCGCTTTGTGACCCTCCTGAACGGAGAGTCCCCGGCGGTCGCCGAAGCACCCTAACCTATCGGACGCACAATCCGGGGAGTGAACGTGCCCATCGAGAGCGAGTTGCACGGAATCGCCGAGTTGCTCAGTACGCTGCTCGTCTTTCTGCGGCGTCCCATGGTGCAGGTGCAGTTCATTGCCTTTGCCGCCGCCTTGGGGTTGGCCTGGCTGGTCACCGATGGGCTGGATCGGCTGACCGGCGGCAAGGTCGACGCGCTGGTGCGCACCGTCCTCCGGGCCGACCGCTACCCGCTCATGGATCGGGTCATCGCCATCCTCACCCGCCTAGAGTTCCCGCTGGCGGCAGCGCTGGCCCTCCACCTGGCGGGGAGCGCCCTCCGCGCCATCGGGTGGCCCGACGGCCTGCTGAGCGAGTCGGCGTACGTGCTCTGGCTGGTCCTGGCCTACCGGGCCATCGCGGCCATCGCCACGCACACCCTCGGCGAAGCGACCAGCCGCCCCCTCCGGGTGCGCTTCCTGGGGCCCCTGCTCGTCGTCCTGGCCGTGGTGCGCAGCCTGGGGTTCCTCATCGACCTGAACGCGCTCGGGGCCGTGCGGCTCCTGACCGTGTCGGAGACGCCCATCCTCCTCGGGGCGCTGTTTACCACGGGCGCGGGCCTCTACTTCTTTTTCGGCGCCGCTTGGGCCGGGCAGCGCATCCTGCAGGGCGCCATCCTGCCCCGCACCAGCGCCGAGCCCGGTACGGTCAAGATCGTCCTCACCGTGGCCCGCTACGGCCTCATCGCCCTGGCCGCCTCGTTCGCCCTCAGCGCCCTGGGGTTCGACACCTCCACCGTCGCCTTTGTCAGCGGCGGTCTCACCGTCGCCATCGGCTTTGGGTCTCAGCAGGTGTTCGCCAACCTTGTCAGCGGCCTCCTCCTGCTGTTCGACCAGTCGCTGCGCCCGGGCGACGTGGTGAGCGTGGCCGGGGAGCTCGGCGTCGTGGAGAACCTGAGTATTCGCACCACGACGATCCGCACGCCCGACAATGTCGCCGTCGTGATGCCGAACCAGAGCTTTGTCACCGGCCCGATCCGCAACTATTCCAAGAACACCGAGGCTGTGCGCCTGCAGATTCCCGTGAACGTCGCCTTTGAGGGCGAGCCGCGGCGCGTCGTCGAGATCCTCATGAATGCGGTCCGGAGCCACCGCGCGGTCCTCCGCCGGCCCGCCCCGGGCGCCTACATCACCGGCTTTGGCCGGCTGCCCACCGGCAAGACGCGGGCCGGCGTGCAGGTCACCGTCTGGGTGAACGCGCCCCTGCGCATGGTGGAGGTTACCAGCGAACTGCACCTCGCCATGCACGATGCCCTGCTGGCCCACGATATGGAGTTCGCCTAGAAACCGGCTCCAGGGCGAAACACCGCACACCCCGCGGAAAAAACCATTGACATGCCCCCAAGACCGTGCTATGTTGGGCCTAGAGCCTGATGTTGTGCGTGGTGCCCCGTAAGCCCTCCCGATCGCGTCATCCCCGGGCATGTGCAGCGGAGTGACGACCCAATGGCCATCCTGAAGGAATGGGAATGCCCAGAGTGCGGCCTGGTCTTCCGCGGCCAATATCCCCCCGAGGAGTGCCCCGGCTGCGGGGAGCCCTTTGCCGACCTCACCGTCTACGACCTCACGGATGAGGACGACTGGCTCGAGGACGACGACGATGAGGTGGAGGACGTCGACGATGGGGCGATCGCCGAGATCCTGGACGGGGACGCCCTCGACGCCGAGTTCCTGAGCGACACCGAGCGCGCCCTCGCCGACCAGTTGCTCGCCGAGGACGCCGACCCCGAGGGCGACGACGCCCTGGATACGCTCGCCGCCGACCTTGGCCTCTAGCCGCCCCTCGGCAGCCTCGCTCCCGCGTTGACATCGCCCCCTCGCGCCGTACAATGAACTCCCCTGTATAGCGCGTGAGGAGTGCGCCCATGCAAGTCGTTTCGACCAGTGAGATGCGACGGATCGAGGCCGCGGCCGATGCCGCCGGCCATCACTATGCGGACATGATGGAGCTGGCCGGCCGGGCCGTCGCCGAGGCGATCCGCGCACGCCGGACCGATCCCGCCCAGATCCTCTTTCTCATCGGCCCCGGCAACAACGGCGGCGACGGGCTGGTGGCCGCCCGCTATCTCCAGGAGTGGGGCCACGAGTGCACCCTCTACATCTGGCAGCGCAGTGAGACCGCCGATCCCCTCCTGGTGCGGGCGCAGTCCGTGGGCATCGTCACGGTGTGGGCCGCCGAGGACAAGGACCAGCAGCGGCTCGCCATCCTCGCCCGGGAGTGCGAGGTCCTCGTGGACGCCCTGCTGGGCACCGGCGCCAAGGGACCCCTCCGGGGCACCCTGCCCGACCTGTTGGCCGCCGTCGGCGAGGGTCTGCGCGAGCGAGGCGCCCCCGCTCCCGAACGCTTTACCCGCATCGGCGGCCTGCCCCCGGAGCACGGGCCGGCCGGGCGGCCTCTGGTCGTCGCGCTTGATGGTCCCTCGGGACTTGATTTCGACAGCGGTGAGATCGACGATCTCGCGCTGTGGGCGGACCTCACCGTCACCTTCGCCTACCCGAAACCCGGGCAGTTCGCCTACCCCGGCGCCGCCCGCATCGGGGAGCTCCTGGTGGCCGACATCGGCCTGGATCCGGCGCTGGGCGCCGACACCCCCCTCCAGGTGGCCACCCACCAGATGGTGCGTGACCTCCTCCCGGAGCGTGCGCCGGATGCCCACAAGGGCTCCTTTGGCAAGGCCCTGGTGGTCGGCGGATCGCCGAACTATATCGGGGCGCCCTGCCTGGCGGCCGAGGGCGCCTACCGCGTGGGGGCCGGGCTGGTCACGCTGGGGGTCGCCGAGCGCATCCAGCCCACGGTGGCCGGACACGTCACCGAGGCCACCTACCTCCTCCTCCCCCACGATCTCGGGGCCCTCACCGAGGCGGCGCTGCGGGTCCTGGCCGAGGAGATCGGTGGGTACGACGCCCTCCTGGTGGGGCCGGGCATGGGGCGCGAGGAGCACACCGGCGAGTTCCTGCGCGGGCTGCTGCAGGGCGGCCGCCCCTCCTCCCGGCGGGCCGTGGGGTTTGCCGCCCGCGAGGAGGCGCATCCGCCCCACAAGATCGACCTGCCGCCCACGGTGCTGGACGCCGACGCCCTGAACCTCCTCGCCGAGCAGGGGTCGTGGTGGGAGGGCGCCCCCCGGGAGACCGTCGTCACCCCCCATCCCGGCGAGATGGCCCGCCTCACCGGCAAGACCATCGCCGAGGTGCAAGGGGATCGCGTCGGCATCGCCCGGGCGCAGGCCGCCCAGTGGGGGGTCACGGTGCTTCTCAAGGGCGCCCACAGCATCGTGGCCGCGCCGGACGGGCGGGCGACGATCATCCCCTACGCGAACGCCCTGATGGCCTCGGCGGGAACGGGCGACGTGCTGGCCGGCGCGGTGGTGGGGCTCATGGCCCAGGGGCTTTCGGCCTACCATGCGGCGATCTGCGGGGCCTACCTACACAGCCTGGCCGGCGAGTACCGCCGCCGAGACATCGGCGCCGCCGGGCTCCTGGCGGGGGACCTGCTCCCGCTCCTGCCGCGCGCCCTTCGCGCCCTGCGCGGGGCATAGCAGGGGCTCTACAAAAACGAGGCGCAGGGCCCTGCGACCCTGCGCCTCTTGCTTTGCATGCTGCCCTGGCAGCGCCCTCAGGCGGGCCCCACGTACGGGGGCGGGGGTG
>JAAZBQ010000511.1 GCA_012513725.1 Chloroflexota bacterium | reverse complement strand
TGCGGTGATAGGCGATGCAGATGCCGTTTGCCGTGACGCTGCCCGTTGACCACGTTGCCATGGCGCCTCCCTCCACGTGCTCTACTGCACGGCATCGTACCCGCACCGTACGGCCCTGGCAAGGCCGGTCTTGGGCGATAGTCAGCCAGGACCTGGGACTCACGGCCACTGGGCATCGACCACGTCAGTTGACGTCAGGGCGCTCGCGGGGTAAGGTTCACTAGAGGATAGTCGGGCCGCACCCTCGTACGCCATATCGCTCCTGACGCCAAGACCCTCCAGGGCCCGCCTATGATGTCGGTCGTGGACAGAGGAGGGACGGACGTGAAACTCAGTGCGCGGAACGTGATCAAAGGCACGGTCAAGCAGGTGACGCCCGGGGCGGTGAACAGCGAAGTGGTGATCGCCCTGCCCGACGGCACCGAACTGGTCTCCATCATCACCAAGAGCTCGACCGAGCGACTCGGCCTCGCCGAGGGCAAAGAGGTCTATGCGGTGATCAAGGCCAGCAACGTGATGATCGCCGTCGACTGACGCTCGATCCGAACCGGGTGAGCGGCGGCTTGGCCCGCCCAGAACATGCCCAGAAACGACGCCGGCCCCTGGGGTGCAATTCACTCCAGGGGCCGGCGCGTGCGAGGCGATGCTACTGGACGCGCATCTCCACCAGGCCCTTGACCCCGGTGTTGCCGGGGAACCCGGGAAGGACGCTCCGCACGGTGCCGTCGTCCTGGAGGGCGACGATGCAGTCCTCGCAGTCCTGGAGGTCGCCCCAGGCCACGTCGACCTCATACCCGTCGCTCGCCACGAGGGTAATCGTGTCGGCCTCCGACACGCCGGCCGCCTCCAGGAGGGCCACGAGGGAGGGCCCGGCGTACTGCTGCGTCTCGCCGTCCTTGTTCGTCACCTCGGCCTCCACCTGGGGCATGGCGGCCAGGTCGTCCAGCGTCCACTCGGCGGCAGCCGATCCCGTGACCGCCAGGGCCGCTTCGCCGGCCTCAGCCTCAGCCACGTCGGAGCCGGCTTCTTCCCGCCACGCCTCGGAATCGGGTACGAACAGCGGCGCACCAAACTCCTCGATGCCAAACTCGCCGATCAGCTCCTGGGTCGGCACCGACACGAGCCAGTCGATGAACGTGTTCGCCAGATCGACCTGGATGTGAGGCCCCTTGTCGGGGTTCACCGCGATGACGCCGTAGGGGTTGAACAGGATGGGGTCGCCCTCGACGAGCACGTCCAGCTCGATCCCCTGGAGCGTAAAGGCCAGGTAGGTGGCCCGATCGCTCAGGGTGTAGGCCTGCTGCTCGTTCGCCATGGTGAGCACGTCGCCCATGCCCTGGCCCGAGGACACGTACCAGCCGCCGACCGGCTCGGCACCGGCGCTCTCCCAGATCGACAGTTCCTTGTTGTGGGTGCCCGACTCGTCGCCGCGGGAGACGAACGTCGCCTCGGCCTCGGCGATCAGGGCGAACGCCTCGGCGGCGTCCGTCAGCCCCGCGACCCCGGCTGAATCATCCAACGGG
>JAAZBQ010000510.1 GCA_012513725.1 Chloroflexota bacterium | reverse complement strand
TTGCGAACGAGGAGCATCATGATTGAGAGCACGCTGTACCTGGAAAAGATCTCACGGTACGACCGCCCAGCCGAGCCGGTCAGTGTCAGCATCCCCTTTGCCCAGGGGCTGCTGCGCGACCCGGCCCACCTCGCCATTGGCGATCCGGCCAGCGGCGCCGACTGTCCCCTGCAGTCGCGCGTGTTGGGCCGCTGGGCGGATGGTTCGATCAAGTGGCTCCTCGTGCACATGCAGCCCAACCTGCCGGGCAATGGCGACAAGACGCTCACCCTGCGGGTGAACGGGCCCCAGGCGCCGGTCGAGCCCGCGGCGCAGGTGACGGTGACGGAGGGAGACGACGGGGTGCGGATCGACACCGGCGTCATCTCGTTCCTCGTCCCTCGTTCCGGCTACCTGCCCCTCCGCGACGTGGCCCTGGAGGGCCGCCCCCTGTTCGGCTCCCAGCCCTTGGGTGGTTTCCGCCTGACCGTTGACGGCCGCACGGTGGGCACCGCGGAGGCGCCCGTGGAGCTGGAGGTGGAGGAGGCCGGCCCGCTGCGCGCCGTCATCCTGGTGCGCGGCAAGCACCGCGCCACGGACGGCTCCGCCTATCTGGATTTCCGCGGCCGGATCGTCGCCCACGCTGGCAAGCCCTACGTGGAGGTCGAGCACCAGTTCATCCACGCGGAGGAAGACCCGGAGCTGAGCCTGCAGAGCCTCGATCTGGCCTACCGGCCCGAGCGTGCGGAGGGGGCGCAGCCGGCCCTCGCCCTGGGCGAAGGCTATTACGGCACCCGCGTCGAGGAGGGTATCGAGCCCCTCGCACTCACCATCGACGACGAAAAGATCCTGTTCGACTCGAACGAGCACTTTATCGAGTCCTTCTATGGCGACTTTTGGGTGGACTGGCGCGATCCCTCGGGCGGGCTATGCCTCTCCGTCTATCAGGCCCACCAGAACTTTCCCAAAGGGTTGCGCGTTGCGCCGGAGGGGATCGACTGCGCGCTCTACCCGCGGGAAGCCCAGCCCGCCCGGCTCCTGCGGGGCATGGGCAAGACCCACCGCCTGCTCCTGCACTTTCACGGGCCGGAGGCCGACCGGCAGGATCTCTCGGCGCGCAGCCTGCAGTTTCAGCTGCCCGACGTGCCCACCCTCCCCCGGGCGTGGTACCGGGAGAACAACCCCTGGCTGGAGGCCTACTTTCCCGAGGCGCTGCCCAATCGGCTCATCACGCGCTTATCCACGATGCACGACGAGCACCCCAAGGCTCACGGCATGTTCCATTTCGGCGACGCGCCGAACGCCTCGTACACGAACCAGGGCCGCGGGCGCGGGGAGAGCGTGTGGGGTAACCTGGAGTACGACCGGCCCCATGCCTGCGCGCTCTATTACGCCCTGACGGGCCAGCGGCGCGTGCGCGACTCGGCGATCGCCTCGGCCCAGCACTGGGTCGATGTGGATCTCTGCAAGTACGACCCCGATCCGCTCATCCACGGCGGGCTCAAGATCCACACGCGCTACCACGTCACCGGCGGCGTCACGCCGTCGCACGAGTGGACGGAGGGGCTGCTGGATTA
>JAAZBQ010000061.1 GCA_012513725.1 Chloroflexota bacterium | reverse complement strand
CGTGACGGTCGAGATCGCCGCGCACGCGCCGCTGAAGACCGTCTTTTCGCCGAGCCACCCCGTCACCGTGGCCCGCGTCGGCGACCGCAACGCCACCGTCGCCTACGCCGATGAGGACGTCCTGCCGGATAGGGACCTCAGCCTGTACTATTCGGTGAGCGAGGAGGACCTGGCCGTCGACCTCCTGACCTACCGTGACGCCCCCGACGACGGGTTCTTCCTGTTGCTCCTCTCGCCGGGCGCCGGCATGGATCCCGCCGAGGCGCAGCCCAAGGACGTCCTGTTCGTGCTGGATACCTCCGGCTCGATGCGGGGGCAAAAGATCGAACAGGCCCAGGATGCCGCCGAGTACGTGTTGGAGAACCTGAACCCCGAGGATCGCTTTAGCGTCATCGCCTTCGCCTCGACGGTAGATACCTACGCCGACGGCCTGCGCCCGGCCTCCGAGCGCGCCGAGGCCCAGCAGTTCATCCGCCGGCTGACCGCCGGGGGCGGCACGAACATCCACGCCGCGCTCACCACGGCGCTGGGGCAGGTCGGCTCGGGGCGCCCGCAGGTCGTCGTCTTTCTCACCGACGGGCTGCCCACCGAGGGGGAGGTGCGCAGCGAGGCGATCCTGGCCGCCGTCCGCGATCTGGCCACCGAGGACCTGCGGCTCTTTGCCTTTGGCGTGGGCTATGACGTGAACACCATCCTGCTGGATACCGTCTCCCAGGAACAGCACGGGGTGAGCACCTACGTGCAGCCGGGGGAGGACATCGAGGCCGCGGTGTCGGCCTTTTACGACAAGATCAGCCTGCCCGTGCTTACCGACGTCACCCTCGATTACGGCAGCATGGAGATCTCGGAGGTCTACCCCTTTCCGTTGCCCGATGTGTTCAGCGGGGGGCAGCTGCTGGTCGTTGGCCGCTACCGCCAGGGGGGCGAGGCGACGATCACCCTCAGCGGCTCCCGCGACGAGGGCCTGGAGCGGTTCATCTATGGGGACATGGCGTTTGCCGAGAACGGCGGCCCCGACCTCATCCCGCGGCTGTGGGCGACGCGCAAGATCGGCCACCTCTTGACCCAGATCCGCCTGCACGGCCCGGATGGCGAGCTGATCGACGAGATCATCGACCTCAGCGTGCGTTACGGCATCGTCACCCCGTACCCGTCGTTCCTGGTGGACGAGACGGAGGACGCCCTATCGGCCGAGGGCCGCCGCGACCTGGGGACCCAGCTCTTCGCCGATCAGGCCGCCGCGCCTCCCGGTGCGGGCGACCGGGGCATGGGCGGAGGCGGGCAGCCCGTGGCGGGCAAGGAGGCGGTGGAGGCCAGCGTCGCCCAAGAGGCGTTGCGCTCGGCCGATACGGCCTCCGGAGCGGAGAGCGAGCGCGTACGGCCGGTCGGCAGTCGGTCCTTTGTGCTCCACGAGGACGTGTGGGTGGACACCACCTACGATCAGACCACCATGACCCCCGAGCGGGTGCCCTTGGGGAGCGCGCGCTACTTTGACCTCCTGGCCGAACACCCGGAGTGGGGTCGCTACCTGGCCCTGGGGCCGCGCGTCCTCCTGGTGTGGGAGGGTCAGGCGTACGAGATCACCCCGGCGGAGGGGCCAACCGCCGAGCCGGCGCCTCGTCGGCGGGAGTGGAACTGGGGCTGACCCGGTAGACGACGCCTCCTGGAGGCCCGGCCGTTCGTGGCCGCGCTTCCAGGAGGCGTTCTCTTTTTGCTAGGTTGCGCGATTGGGGCGCAGCGTCCGGCTGACGAGCAGGCGCCACAGGGGCCTCCGCAGCCGCTGGTAGGCGCGCTCCGCCCGGTCGCCGTCGTCGTGTGAGACGCCCGCCGGGCTGTAGCGCAGCCGCTGGTAGGCGTTGCCGATGGCGTCGATCTCGGGGCCCAGCGCCGTCGCGTCGTGGTTGGCGCGGGCCAGCTCCAGCTTGAGGTACTGCATGTACTCGTGCGGCGTCTGCCCGGCAGCGGGGCCGAGGCCCACCCAGTGCGCCTGGCGCAACAGGCCCCGATAGGCCGACCACACGACCTGGGCGGGTGCCCTCCGGCGCCGGCTCTGCAGGAACCGCGGAGGCCGCAGGATCAGGAACACGATCCCCAGCACCACCAGCACCGTCACCCACCACGTCGGCGACAGGACCGGTTCCTCTTCGGGGGCCTGGGCAACGGTCGGGATGGGCAGCGGCGCGCGTAGCGTGGGGCGCTGGATCGGCACGCCCTGGCGGTTGGAGCGGGCGAACGTGGCCTGGGCCGGCGTGGGCTCGAACTCTATCCAGCCATGCTCCGGAAAGTACACCTCCGGCCAGGCGTGGGCGTTCACCTCTTGCACGACCCAGGCGCCGCGAATCTCGTCATAGTAGCCCATGTTGTATCCCGAGGCGTACCTCGCGGCCACGCCCACCGAGCGCAACATCACCACCATCGCCGAGGCGGAGTAGTCACAGAACCCGGCGCCCGTCTCGAACATAAAGTACTCGACGAGGTCGGCGCCCGCGGGCGGCGGGGGCACTTCCAGGTCGTACTCGAACTGCCGCAGATACGCCTCGATGGCCAGCGCCTTGTCGTAGCGCGAGACGGCGCCGGCCTCGGCGACCACCTCCTCGGCCGTCCGCTGTACCGCTTCGGGCACGTTCTCCAGGGAGAGGTAGCGCTCGGCGACCCAGGCAGGGTACTCGCCCTCGGCCTCCAGGAGGTCCTCGATCGCGGCGTCCGGTACCCGCGAGACCACCGTGTACTGCTGCTCGGCGAGCCCCAGCGCGATCAAGTCACGGCCGTCGCGGGAGATCACCGTGTAGGGGGCGCTATCCACCCGCACCGGCTCGTTGACGCCAAAGGCCAACCCGGAAGGGTCACCGATGATGGTGTACGTCTGGGTCAGGAACTCGGTGGTCTCGGGCAGGTCTTCCTTCCAGGCCGTTTCTGCCGCCCAGTCATCGGCCTGCTGGGCGTCGTTCTCCCATCCGCGTCCCGTATAGGCGTCGTAGGTGCGCTCGCGCCAGTAGCGCTTGGGCACCTCGGGCAGCTCCACCTCGTACCCCATCCTCAGCATCTCTTCCTCATAGTAGGAATCCAGGATGGGGGGCGGGTCGCTGATGCGCACGGTGAACACGTCGGTCCG
>JAAZBQ010000060.1 GCA_012513725.1 Chloroflexota bacterium | reverse complement strand
GATACCCTTACAGGGCATAGATACCCCTACAGGGCGCAAACACCCCTACAGGGTGCAGACACCCTAGAGGGTGTAAACGCGCACGTCCTCATAGATCTGGCGGATGAGGCCCAGCTCGGGCATGGTCGAGCCCTGGCCCATGGTTGCCGCGGTGCCGGCGGCGACGCCCCAGCGCAGCCCCTCCTCGGGGGGCAGGCCCTGGAGCTCGGCCCACAGCGCGCCGGTGAGGAGGGCATCTCCGGCGCCCACGGCGCTGACCTCGGCGATCTCGGGCGCCCGGCCGATCCACATCGCCCCGTTGGCGGCGTAGGCCGCGCCGCGCCGGCCCAGCGAGACGAGCGCCCGCCGGGGGCCGAGGGCCAGGATAGCGCTCAGCACCCCCCGCGGGTCGACGTCCTCGGCCAGCGGAGCGCCGAGGAGCTCGCCGGCCTCGACGAGGTTCGGCTTGACCAGGCCGGGCCGGGCGGCGCAGCCCCGGCGCAGGGCCTCGCCGCTGCTATCCAGCGCCACCCGCGCCCCGCAGGCGTGCAGCCGCTCGATGAGGCGAGCGTAGGTATCGGGGGGCGCGCCCTGGGGCAGGCTGCCCGAGAGGATGCAGAGGTCGTCCTCCACCAGGCAACCCGTCAGCCGGCGCTCCAACGTGGCAATGTCCTCGGCGGTGACGGTGGGCCCCGGCTCGTTCAGTTTCGTCGTGACGCCGGTGTCCTCGTCGATGACCGTGATGTTCGAGCGGGTCTCGCCCTGCACCTCGGTGAAATCGCACAGGTAGCCGGCCTGGGTGAGGCCCTCGACAAAGACGCGGCCCGAGTGCCCGGCGACGAAACCGGTCATCACGCTGCGCAGGCCAAAGTGGCGCAGGGCCATGGAGACGTTCACGCCCTTGCCGCTGAGGTCCACCCGAGAGGACGTGGCCCGGTTCAGCTCGCCGACGCGCAGCCCCGGAAAGGTCAGGGTGCGATCCAGCGAGGGGTTGAGCGTAACCGTATAGATCATGACCAGGATCCTCCCTCGCGCAACATGCGAAAGCGCGTGCGCACCGCGACGCCGAGCGCCTCGGTGCTGCGGATGCCGCAGAGACTCTCCAGGACGTTCTCGACGCCGTGTGCGTCGATGCGCCGCTGAAGTTCTGTGGCCATGGGGTCCGAGGGCTCGTCATAGGCGAGGGCCCCGGCGATCCCCCAGGCCAGGTAGACGGGCACCGCGGCGGCAAACTCGGCGACCCGGGCGGCGCCGACCAACCGGTCCTCGGGGGCCAGCTTGCGCAGCGGGTCGCGGGCCAGGCGGACGACGGGGTCGGCCAGGGCGCGGTTAGCAAAGCGCGCCAAGAGATCGTCGACGTGTCGGCGGAGAGAGGCCTCGTCGGCGCCGTAGCGGGCGGCAATTCCCCGGGCCGCCTCTTGGAGCGCCCCATCGAGGATGGGGCGGATGTCGGGATCCTCGAGGGCATCGTAGCCCATCTCCAGCCCCTTGTGGTAGCCGAGATAGCCCAGGATGGCATGCCCGGCGTTGTGCACGTATAGCTTGCGGGCTGCATAGACGGCAAAGTCGGCGACGGGCTGCATCCCCACCACCGCGGGGACCTCGCCGACAAAGTCGGCGGCATCCACGGGGAGTTCCTTGTAGGGTTCGGCGATGATGAGGGAGGGGTTCTCCTCGCGGAGCTCGGGCGGAGGCGTGGGCACCATGCGGCCGATGACGGTATCGACAAAGCCGATGTGGGTCTGCATGTAGCCGCGCCAGGATTCCGGTAGGCGCTCGGCGACCAGGTCATGAAAGACGCGGGCCGCGTCCGCCAGGTTCTCACCAACGATGATGTTCAGCGGGTCTTCGACATCCCGCTCGGCGCGCCGGCGGATGCCCTCGGCGACGAGGGGAGCGATGTGGGGAAGGGCCCGGGCGCCGACGGCGGTGGCCCCGAGGGAGGCCGAGGCGATCGCCTCGGCGACGGCGTCGACATCCTGAGCGAGGAGGGCCTTCACGGGCCCCACGCGCACCTCCTCTTCGCCGGCGTTGTCCACCAGGCGGAGGGTGTAGGCCCCCTCGGTCCGAAGCGCCTCGGCGAGGGGAACGTCGACGTCGACGAACACGACGTGGTAGCCGGACTCGCTGAACAGCTGGCCGAAAAAGCCGCGTCCGATGTTGCCGGCCCCGAGGATCACCGCCTGCTGGTTCATCGCTAGTGCATCTCCTGCCCGCCGGTGACGTTGATCGCCTGGCCGGTCATGTAGGAGGACTCGTCGGATGCAAGGAAGACCATGACGTTGGCGACGTCGTCGTACGTGCAGCCGCGGCCCATGGGCACCTGGTCGAGGTACCTCTGGCGCACCTCCTCCTCGGTGATACCCCAGCGCTTGGCGTACTGGGCGTAGAGGGAATCCACCCACAGGGGGGAGTCCAGGAGGTTGCCGGGGCAGATGGCGTTCACCCGGATGCCGTCCTCGGCGAGTTCCAGCGCCAGGCTCTGGGTGAGGCCGATGCCGCCGAACTTGCTCGCGGCGTAGGCCGAGTTCTTGCCGGAGCCCTTTTTACCCGACTTGGAATTGACCTGGATGATGACGCCGCTCTGCTGGGCCTTCATGGGCCGCACGGCGGCGCGGGCGACGTGGAAATAGCCGACCAGGTTCACATCGATAACCAGTTTCCAGCGGGCGGGGTCGATCTCGTCCACCGCGCCGGCAAAGAGGACGCCGGCGTTGGAGACGCAGATATCCAGGCGGCCAAAGCGCTCCACCGCCCCCTGGACCAGGGCCTCGCACTGGGCTGGATCGGTGACGTCGGCGTGGGCGGCCATGGCGCCCACGCCGTGCTGCTCGGCGATGGCGCGGGCCACGGCTTCCGCCTTGTCGTCGGCGATGTCGGCCACCACCACGTGGGCGCCCTCGCGCCCCAGGCGATGGGCCAGGGCCTCGCCCAGGCCCTGGCCGGCGCCGGTGATGATGGCCACCCGGTCTACGAGGCGTCGGGCAGCGGTCATGGCAGGCACTCCTTGAGGAATTCGGCCTCGGCCTCGACCGTCCAGGCATGCTGGGGGCCGAGGAGGGCGTAGACCTTGGGCAGCGTGCGCTCGAGGTCCTCGAGGCGGGTGACGGGCATGTCCAGGATCTGCGGATAGACGACGACCTTGCCGGGGAAGGCCTGGGAATCGACGCCCTCGAGGCCCTCCTTGACGCCGCTGAGGCCGGCGATGGCCGCCACGGAAAGGTTGGGGTTCAGCGCGCCGGATTCGGCGGCGCCCAGCATGCCGCGCAGGTCGCGGATGGCCGATCCGCTGGTGCCGGTAAAGCGCACCCCGCGCTCCACGACGACGCGGAGGTCGATGTTCGCCCGGGTGCCGCGGGCCAGGCCGGCAAAGATGTTCATCATGCCGCCCTCGGCCAGCATGGGCACGGCGCCCTCGATCACCCGGGCGGAGGGAGCCAGGACGACGATGTCGTCATAGCCGGCGCCGTCGGTGAGGGCGT
>JAAZBQ010000059.1 GCA_012513725.1 Chloroflexota bacterium | reverse complement strand
CTCGCCCGTGATCACCCCCGGCGAGGCCGACGTCATGGTGGCCTTTGAGCGGCTCGAGGGGCTGCGCTACGCGGACCAGGTGCGCCCGGGCGGCACGGTGCTGGTGAACGACTATCGCATTTCGCCCGTCTCGGTGAGTTCGGGCAATGACGCGTACCCCACCGCCGACGAGGAGGCTGCGGCGTACGCCGGCCATCTGGCGGTCGAGTGGGTGCCGGCCACCGAGATCGCCCAGGGGCTGGGTGCGGCGCGGGTGACCAACGTCGTGCTCCTCGGCGCCCTCTCGGCCCGCCTGCCGGTGGCGCCGGAGGTCTGGCTGGAGGTCATCGGCCGCCGGGTGCCCGAGCGCTTCCTGGCGCTGAACCGGGAGGCCTTTGCGGCGGGCAGGGCGTACCTGGTAAAGGGCGGCGGCCTAGAGTAGAGGGCCGGCAGGTGCTGAGCGTGTAGGCTAGCGAGATGTAGCAAGCGGGGCCGAACGGCTCTTCGAGATCACGGGCGCTTGCCACCTGCAGAGTGCGCGGCGCGCGACCGTCGGGGGCTCCCTGGATGGGTACGCCCTGTGGGACAGCGGTGGATAGATCGGAAGGACGTGAGGGAATGCCGCGACCGTACGAGAACCGTTCGGCTACCAACCTGATCCTGCGCGACCACCTGGCCATCGACCGCACCATCCTGGCTAACGAGAGAACATTCCTGGCCTATGCACGCACCGCGTTGGCCCTGGTGGTGGCGGGGGTATCGTTCATCAAACTCCTTGACTCTCCCGAGACCACCTTCATGGGCTGGTTGCTCATACCGTTGGGGATCGCCACGTTGGTATGGGGCACCCGCCGCTACTTTCAAATGCGCGTGACGGTGCCGCACCCGCCCCACGAGCGGCCCATGGCAGATCGGGCCCTCCCGTCGAACCCGCCCGGATATCGAGAGGACCCACCAGCGTAGGCGGCGTTACGCCTGCCGCGGGAGAGACGCCCGCAGAGGCCAGGCGCCACAGGCGGTCAGGAAAGGAAGTATGGATACCTACCAGTTCGCCCTGAGCATGCGCACCGCCCTCTACCAGTGCGGCCAGGTGGCCCGCGCCCTGCAGGGGCAGGTGACCCCAGAGAACAAGGCGCCCGATTCGCCCCACCAGACCAGCACCGAGGTGAGCGTCGTGGACCGGCTCTGCCAGGAGATCCTCCTCCTCCGGGCCCAAGAGGTGGCCCCGGGCGTCGACGTGCAAAGCGAGGAGCTCGCCGATTGCCCCCCAGAGATCCTGGCGCTGTTCGATCGCGGCCCGCACCGCTACGCCCTGATCCTCGATCCCCTGGATGGCACCGGCGAATACCTGGCCGGCGGCAGCCGTTACGGCCACATGCTGGGCCTCTTGGATCAGGAGACCGGGCGGATGGACTGTGGCATGATCTACTTTCCCGCCGCCTTTCGCCTCTACCTCGGGGTGCGCGGCCGGGGCGCCTGGGTGCAGGATGGCCTGGGCGGCGATCTGCGCCCCATGCCCCGGTGTGCGCCGCCCCGCACCGTCGAAGACGTCAAGAGGCTGCGGCCGGAGGACTATGGCGCCTTCCGGCGCCTCGGCTTTGGCGTGGTCCCGCCGGAGAGCGCCTCGGCGGCGTACGAGCTGACCCGCGTGGCGGAGGGAGACCTGGGCGCCATGGCCATGCGGCACTTTCACGGGCACGATAGCGCCATCTCTAGCGTGATCATCGAGGAACTGGGCGGCCTCGTGGTCGTCGAGGGCGGCGCGCCGGTGCGTTACGATGCCGGCATGCCGCGGATGCCGCTGGTGGTGCTCTCCCTCGATCCGGAATACGCCCAGGGCCTGGCCGAGACCCTCGGCGCCTGAACGCGGTGACGCAGCCCCTATTTAGTGCAGACGTAGAAAGGCAAGAGGAATGACCACAGTGATATCCCCGTACGGTGGCCGACTGGTCGACCTGCTCGTCCCCGAAGAGGAGCGCGACGACCTGCGCGCCTATGCCAGCACGCTGCCCTCCGTGCAGCTCTCCGAACGCTCGGCGTGCGACCTGGAGCTCCTGGCCGTTGGCGCCATGTCGCCCCTGGCCGGCTTTATGGGCCGCGCCGATTACGAGTGCGTCCTGCACGACATGCGTCTGGCCGACGGCACCCTGTTCCCCATCCCGGTCACGCTGCCGGTGGAGCCCACCGAGGGCGTAGAGGTCGGCTGCGACCTCGTCCTGCGCGACCCGCAGAACCATCCCCTGGCCATCATGACCGTCGAGGAGATGTACCCCTCTGACCTCGAGGAGGAAGCACGCCTGGTGTACGGCACGCAGGACGGCGGACATCCCACGGTGGCCGAGATGCAGCGCTGGCCCCGGATGAACATCGCCGGCCCCCTGCGGGTGCTGGCGATCCGCGAGCACTATGACTTTCCAGAGTTGCGGCTGACCCCGGCCCAGACCCGCGCTCGGCTGGGGGCCATGGGCTACGAGCAGGTGGTGGCCTTTCAGACGCGCAACCCCATGCACCGGGTGCACGAGGAACTCACCAAGCGGGCGACCGAGGAGGTGGGGGGAGCGCTGCTTTTGCACCCGGTCGTGGGCCTCACCAAGCCGGGCGACGTCGATCACTATACCCGGGTGCGCACCTATCGGACCCTGGCCCAGCGTTACTATGACCCCGGGCGGATCCTGTTGTCGCTCCTGCCGCTGGCCATGCGGATGGCCGGCCCCCGCGAGGCCGTCTGGCACGCCATCCTGCGGCGCAACTATGGCGCCAACCACCTGATCGTCGGCCGCGACCACGCCGGCCCCGGTGTCGACGCTCACGGCAAGCCCTTTTACGGGCCGTACGATGCCCAGGAGCTGGTGGAGGCGCACAGTGAGGAGCTGGGGGTCAAGGTGGTGCCGTTCCGGATGCTCGTGTACCTGCCCCAGGAGAGGCGCTACGAGGAGGTGACCCGGGTGCCGTCGGGCGTGGAAACGGCCGACATCTCTGGCACCCAGGTGCGCGAGGAATACCTCGCGCGGGGCAAGCAACTGCCGGACTGGTTCACTCGGGCCGAGGTGGCCGAGATCCTGGCGCAGGCCTACCCGCCCCGCCACCGGCAGGGGTTCTGCATCTGGTTCACGGGGCTGAGCGGCTCCGGGAAATCCACGACGGCGGAGGCGCTCACGGTCAAGCTCCTCGAGCACGGGCGGCAGGTGACGCTCTTGGATGGCGACGTGGTGCGCACGCACCTCTCCAAGGGGCTGGGGTTCAGCAAGGAGGATCGCGACACGAACATCCTGCGCATCGGGTTCGTGGCGGCCGAGATCGTGCGCCACGGCGGAGTGGTCATCTGTGCGGCGGTGAGCCCCTATCGCGCCACCCGCGACGAGGTGCGGGCCATGGTGGGCGCCGATCGGTTCATCGAGGTCTTTGTCGATACGCCCATCGAGGTGTGCGAGGCGCGCGACATCAAGGGCCTGTACGCCAAGGCGCGCCGGGGAGAGATCACCGGCTTTACGGGGATCGACGACCCCTACGAGGCCCCGCTGCGCCCCGAGGTGACCCTGGACACCGTGTTCTACACCCCGGAGGCCAACGCCCGGATGATCATCGAGTCGGTCATGGGCCGGGGCTTTTTGGTGGGGGAGCAGTAGGGGTTGCGGGCTGTCGGACGCCCTGGGACGAGGAGGGATAATGCTCAGTCGCCTGTTTGGCCGCGCTCCGAACCACAAGGTGCTCATCATCGGCCTGGATTGCGGCGAGCCCAGCCTGGTCTTTGACCGCTTTCGCGACGATCTGCCGAACCTGCGCCGGCTGATGGAGGCCGGCACCCACGGCCCCCTGGAGAGCACCATTCCGGCCATCACGGTGCCGGCGTGGGCATCTATGTTCAGCGCCCGGGACCCCGGCGAGATGGGCTTCTATGGCTTTCGCAACCGTGTCGACTATACGTACGACAAGCTCAGCGTCGCCACGTCCGCGTCGGTCAAGGTGCCCAGGGTGTGGGACATCGCGGGAGAGTCGGGCAACCATCGTCGTGCCGTCCGCGAGCCGCGTGCGGCCACCTGGCGCGACGTGGCGCCCACGGTGCTCCAGGATCTGGGCCTCACCCCTCCCGGCTGGATGAGGCACTGGAACCGGCTGTAGGCTACGAGAGGGCGCGTGCCGGGCTCGGCCAAAGCCGGCACGCGCCACGAGCCCCTGACCCCTCTCTGCGGGCGCCCGATCCCGGAGCCCATGCCCCGGATTTCGGCAGGCCGGGGCCGCGCCCCACCCGGCGCCCCCCCTGCCTCATGCATGCAGCGCGCACGGACCAAGACAATCGCACACGCCCCGGGCAGATCGTTGGACTTGGCGGCCAAACGGATGTACAATACTTGGCCTCTCAAGTGCTGCGCTGTGTTCTTTACGGGGACGATGAGTCGATTCTATGAAGTCTATCCTGCACGGTACCTGGGTCTGTGACCGAGACGGCCGTACGGATGGTCTCTTTTTTGTCTGGGCGGAGCGCGACGTGCGCGTGGCCCCCGCCGCCGGCGCCCGTTCCGCGCGCGTCGTCCGCCATCCATACGCAGCCACGACCATCGAGATCGCCGACCTCCTCTCGCGCTATGTGCCCAAGACCGATTGGCGCCGGGCCAGCCGCCTGGTGCGCGTCGCCTTTTTGCCCTCTGTAGCGCAGGGGCCGCTCCTGCCCCGGTGGGTGCTACCCGACGACCAGGAGCCTTCCGAGGGCGAACCGCACCTGCAAGCCTGGCGCATCGAGGGCATCGGTATCCCGCTCCTGGAGATGCTCGGTGTGCTGGCCGTGCTGCCCGCCGGCGACGAGGAGCGCCTCACCGGCCAGCGGGTGGGCGACGACCTCACCTACTGGGGGTTGGTGGCCAAGCTGGCCCTGGAACTGCTGGGCCGGCAGCGCTTCCTCCCCGGGCTGCGGTCCGATAACGGCGACTATGCGGCGTCGTGGATGCCCTACCTCGAGGATCCCGCCGATCAGGCGCGCTTTGCCGCGCTCACCCGCGGGATGCCCCCGGTGTGCCGGGCGGTGCTCCACGAGCGGCAGGCCCCCACGCCCGACGACGCCCCCAGCCCGTACACTGCGCTGAGTAGCTTTGTCCACCGGCTCATCGACGAGGCGGTGCGCGAGTGGGCGCAAGCGTCGCCCCGGGCGGCCGAGCTCGGCCTGCGCCCGCGCACGACGCGGCTGCGGCCCTCCCGGGTCGGCACGGCGTGGTGGCAGGCGCTCTATTCGTCCGATCGCACCGTCTCGGTGCCCACGTCCAAGCAGCCCGAACTGGCCCGCTTTTACCAGGCGTGGCAGAACTGGACCTACCACGCCCGGCCCGAGAGCGACATCGACTTTCGTCTCTGCTTCCAGCTAGAGCCGCCGGACTATGAGAACGGCGCGGCTGGCGAAGAGGCGCATCAGTGGACGCTTCGCTATCTGCTCCAGTCGCTGGAGGATCCCTCCCTTCTGGTGGCCGCCTCTGAGGTATGGCGGGAGCGGGGCCGCCTGCTGAGTACCCTCGACGCCCGGCTCGACCGCGCCCAGGAGATTCTCCTGGCCGGCCTGGGACGGGCCGCACGCCTCTCGCCGGCCATCCAGCGCTCGCTGCGCACGGCCAGCCCCGAGGGCACCACCCTGTCGGCCAAGGAGGCCTACCGCTTTCTCCGGGAGACGTCACGTCTCCTCGAGGAGATGGGCTTTGGCGTCATGGTGCCGCCCTGGTGGAACAAGCCCGACGCGCGCCTCTCCGTCCGCGCGCGGCTGCACGGCAGGCCCGAGGTGGAAACCGAGGGCATGCTGAGCATGAACACCCTGATCGCCTACGATTGGGAACTGGCCCTCGGCGACGAGACGCTGACCCAGGAGGAGTTTGAGCGGCTCGCCGAGCTCAAGACCCCCCTGGTCAAGGTCCGCGGCCGCTGGGTGCTCTTGCAGCCCGAACAGGTGGAGGCGGCCATCGCCTTTTGGGAGCGGCAGCGCAACCGCTCGCGCCTCCCCCTGAACGAGGCCCTGGGGCTGGCCCTCGGCGTCGAGAACGAGATCGACGGCCTCACCGTCAGCGGGCTGGAGGTGCAGGGCTGGCTCGGGGAGCTCCTGGCTGCCCTCGACGGCAAGGAACAGATGGAGAGGGTCGAGGCACCCGAGGCCTTTGTGGGAGAGCTGCGGCCGTACCAGCTGCGCGGGCTCTCCTGGCTGGCGTTCCTGCGCAAGTGGGGGCTCGGCGCCTGCCTGGCCGATGACATGGGCCTGGGCAAGACGATCCAGGCCATCGCCCTCCTGCTCCACGAGCGCGAGCAGACTGTCGAGAACGGCGTCCAGCCCACCCTCGTCGTCTGCCCTACCTCACTGGTGGGGAACTGGGCCCGGGAGGTCCAGCGCTTTGCCCCCGATCTCCGCGTCATGGTCCACCACGGCGCGGGCCGCGCCGAGGGCAGCGACCTCCTGGACCGGTCCCTCGGCCACGACGTGGTGATCAGCACCTACGGCCTGGTCCGCCGCGATATCGAGGACCTGGGCCACATCCCGTGGGCCAACGTCATCCT
>JAAZBQ010000058.1 GCA_012513725.1 Chloroflexota bacterium | reverse complement strand
CTTCTCCGGGCATCCTCCTTTCGCCACGCGGCGGGCGGCCCTGCGCCCTATGCGGGCTCGTCCCAAAAGTACACCGGCGAGCCGAGCAACGCGTCGTCGTTGGTCGGCGTCTGGAAGGGGTGGCACCCGGAAAAGTTGCCGATGCCGTCCTTGACGATCACGGGCCCCGGCAGCTCTCCCACTACGCCCACTACGGGCACCTCGCGGGCCCAGATATCCATGATCCGCCTGTGCGCGGCGATGCGCCGCGCCTCGTCGGTCTCCATCCGCGCCCGGTCCGAGATGTCCCAGATGTCCCACAGCCAGTGGCCCTCAGGGGGCGGATCGCCGTTCGGGTCGTCGTGATCCAGTTTCCACAACCCCCAGCCGCCGGCCCAGACCCGCGAGACCTTTTCGCCGGTGAAATAGTCGTCGGGCTTGAGGAACACGTACGTATAGTGCCCGCCGCCCTGCCAGGCGGCCTGAATGTCGTTCGCCTCGGAGCGGGCCTCGTAGAGAGCGCGATCCTCGGTCTGCAGGGTCACCCGGATGCCGACGCGGGCCAGGTGCTCGGTCAGCAGCCTCCCCGCCTGGGTCTGGCTGCTATCGGGATCCTCCCAGGTCTCCATGGTAAACGCGATGGGTTCTCCCGAGCCGTCGTCCCACAGCCGGTAGCCCTCGGCGTCCCGTGCCGCATAGCCGGCCTCGTCCAGGAGGCGGTTCGCCCTTTCGAGATCATGGCGCGCACAGGCCTCTGTGGCCGGTGCATGGTAGTGCGGCCCCCACGAACTGGGACTCGCCTGGCGAGGGACGCCCATGCCGTGGTAAATCCTGCGGTTGATCTCGTCGCGATCCACCGCGAGGTTGAGCGCCTGGCGCACCTCTCGCCGGCCGAAAAAGACCTTGAGCCGCGGGTCCTTGCAGTCGTGGTTGGGGCCAAGGGTGATGCCGTCATCGGTCCGCCACAAGTCCACCCGGTAGCCGCCCAGCCGCTCGTTCGCCTTGAACAGGGCATAGTGGCCGATATCCACGTGGCGGCCCTGGAGGTCGATCTCCCCGTTCAGGATCCACATGTTCAACGTGTCAATCGACGCAAAGCGCCGGAAGGTCACCCGGTCGACGTAGGGGAGTTGCTGCCCGGCCTCGTCCACGCCACAGAAACAGGGATTGCGCTCCAGGACGAACAGGTCGCTTTCCAGCGTGTTGGTGGGCCGCCAGGGGTAGAGGACCGGCCGATCGGGGTTCAGGTACCACTTGTTGCGTTCCCAGAAGTAGCTGCCCCAGTCTCGGCAACCCGCCGCCGTCACGGCCTCCTGCAGCGTCTCCCGATCCGCGGTGCAGCGCATGTGGAACTGCCGCATATAGTGGGCGGGGAGAAAGGGCTCAGCGGTGTTCTGCTGGTGCATGAACACCGGAAAGGGATGGGCAAAGCGCATGACCACCGTATACGCGTCGGGCACGTCGAGCGCCATGAGCACCGGCGGCTCGCCCGTCGAATAGGACCGCAAGGGCGAGGGGGTGAGCGCCGCATCGTGCACCACCTCGTCGTACCACCAGCGGACGTCCTCGCTAGTAAAGGGCGTGCCGTCCGACCAGCGCAGCCCGGGGCGCAGGTGGATGGTGTACGTGGTGGCCTCGTCGTCGACCTCCCAGGCCTCACAGAGATCCGGGCGCAGGGATAGATCCGGGTTAAAGTGGGTCAGGCTCGTGGCCACCCATTTGGAGGCGCCCCCAAAGTCACTGGGCCCCGCAAAGGCTCGGCGGATGGTGCCGCCATAGCGGCCGATCCGCTCCGTCACGGGGTACAGGGAGGGGTTGGCCGGCAGGCGTTGTTCCACGGAGGGCAGTTCGTCCGCGGCCACGCGCTCGGCGAGGTCGGGCGCTTCCCGATACGCGCGGCGAGGACCAATCGGGGCATCGGCCACCGGCGCACCGGCAGCGACGGACAGGCCGCCCGCAGCCAGCACGCCGGCAGCCGCCAGACCCGTCATCCGCAGGAACTGCCGCCGAGACACGCCGCCGGACCGCCCGGCTAGCGGCGCGCGACGCGGGGTATCCGGAGTGAGCGATGCCGGTGAGATCGGCCGCCGGGAGATGCGAGGCGGTCGCTGCGGAGCCACGGCGGCCCCGGCGCTCGGGCTCCAGGAGCGACAGCGCAGGTCGCGTTCGGCGTCGCGAAGGGCGGCCAAGTTCGTGGCCAGCGCCGCGGCGCCATCCCCCTCCCAGGCCCCCAGCGCGGCGGCTCCGTACTCCCGGCAGCAATCGCCTCGCAGCAGGCCGGAGGAAAAGAGGACGCGCCGTCCCTCGGCATCGAGGCCCAGATACTCGAGAAGGAGCGCCGGCAGGCCGGCCCGCACCCCGAGGAGAAATGCCTCCCGCGCGCCGAGCACCACGGGCTCGTAGCTCGCCGCCCGCTCGGTGACGTGCACGCCATAGATCTCCGCGAGGAGGGCGGCCAGGTCCTCCCGGCCGTCGTACGCGTCGATCAGGTCGGCGAACGCCCTGCCGGGGAGATAGCTACGCTCCAGACCCACCGTGGCGCCGTCCACCGTCAGGAGCCGCTGCAGCCAGACCACCCGTCCATCGGGCGAGAGGCCCAGCGCCTGGCGCACGTCGTCGGGGGCCTCGCCTCGGCCACTACCGGCAGGGCGAACGCCCACGACATGGTCGGTCAGGCGCAGAGCCTCCACCAGGGCGACGAGGTGCGGCCGCATCTGTGGCGCTGCAACATAGGTGCCCATGCCCGGCCGGCGCTGCAACACACCCCGGCGCTCGAGGTCGGCGATGCCCTTGCGCACGGTGTCGCGACTGAGGCCGGTGCGCGCCACGAGATCCCGCTCTGAGGGGATCCGTTCGCCGGGCTGCCACCGGCCGCTACGCACCTGCCGGAGGAGCGACTCGCTGAGGGTCCGGTACAGGGGGGCGCCCGCCCTCCCCTCCGGCGCCAGGCGGCCGGCCTCCGCATCCGCTGGGGGGATGCCGGAGGGATCGTGAGGGCCGCGGTCGCGATCGTCGCTCACCTGTCCTCGACTCCGACGGTGGTGGGGTGGTGTGGTACGTACCAGCCGCATTATCGCACGGCGGAAAACGTATGTCAAGGGTTTGGTGATCCCAATGTCGTCAACCAGTGAAAATGTCACCATCGGCTAACCCGTGATAATGTCACCCTCATGGAGAACAAGAAGGTGACGAGCAAAGACTGGTTGCGGATCGATCTCGTCCAGCAAGCAGCGAGCGGCCAGTTGACCGCGTCGCAGGCGGCCCAGGGGCTTGGCGTCAGCGTGCGCCAGGTGCGGCG
>JAAZBQ010000509.1 GCA_012513725.1 Chloroflexota bacterium | reverse complement strand
GATCCGGAGCCCCCTTCCAGGGGGCGTGGGGGGGTAGCCAGGGGTCTTTAGCCCCTGGCGGGCTCGCTGGCGGGCTCGCTGGCGGCGGGCCGAGCGCACACACTCGGTGCTTCCGCCATGGGTGATGCGCCCCGGCGCCATGTGATGCACAGGATGACGGGTTGGAGGGGGCTCGTGCTCGGGAGGGAGGCTAGGGAGGGAGTGTGGCGGAGGTCCTTCGGCGGACCCTTCGGCAGACCCTTCGGCAGACCTCAGGGCAGGCCTCAGGATGACGGGTAATGGGGGGTATGGGGTGGGCAGAGAGACCTGGGAGGCAGCGCGGCGGAGCCCCTTCACTCCGCTGCTCACACCCACACGCCACGCGTGCCCCCCGCGCCGCCAGCCCTCACCCCCACATCCCATCCATCCTGTAAATCCTGTTAATCCTGTCCTTCTTCTCCCCGCCCCGAACTACCCCGCCAGATGGTCCCACACCGTCATGTACGCCGTGATCAGCCACGCCATCCCGGCGCCGAACGCCGCCAGCGCGGCGAGGGCCCGCGCCCAGGCCCGCTCCCGCAAAAAGTAGAGCGGCAGCACCGTGAGCCCGGCGAGCCCCGAGAGGATAAAGGCGATGGCGCCCTCGGTCGGGCGCTGGGTGAGCCCCAGGTTCAGCACCTGGGCGCCCACGACGATCGGGTGGATGGCCGCCAAAAAGCCGACGATCGCCAGCGGCATGAGCCCCGTGTTGTGGGCCGTGGCGTACCACAGCCCGATCTGGAGCGCCCCCCACACCACCGCCGGCTCGCCGAACGCCTGGTTGTACACGCCCGGCAAGGGGAACGTGAACACCATGTGCAGCCCGGTGAGCAGCTGCACGATCCCGGTGGCCAAAAAGGCCGGCGCCCAGCGGCTGTGGTCGACCTCTCGCAGGCCAAAGTACAAGAACGCGGCAAACAGCATAAAGCTGAGCGCCAGGTTCACCACCATCAGGGCTACATAGTTCACCATTGTTCGATCAACCTCCCTACACGCGCTGTGGCCGGCCGCCCCCGCCCCATCGGCGGACCGCAGGACGCCGCATCGAATCACCCGCGCCCGCCCTCCGGCCGGCGCAGAGCCAACACGAACTCTGGGGCGTGGCCGCCCCCTCACTCCCGTCCGACGTCCGGCCCCTCGGACGTGATGACCCGCACCTTGGGATCGCGAAAGATATACGCGTACACCCAGTTCAACATGGCGATCAGCCGGTTGCGAAAGCCGACCAGGAAGAGCAGGTGCAGGCCCAGCCAGGCGAGCCAGGCGAAAAAGCCCTTCATGTTGATGCCGTACGGGTTGGCCACCGCGGCAAAGCGCCCGATGATGGCCATAAAGCCCCGGTCCGTGTAGCGAAAGGGCCGCGCCGGCGCCCCGGCCCCGCCCCGCTCGCGCTGCACGATCAGGCGCCCCACGTACTCCCCCTCCTGCTTGGCCACCGGCGCCACCATCGGCAGGCACTCGCCCGAGGCGTCCTCGAGGTAGGTCATGTCGCCGATCACAAAGACGTTATCCTTCTCGGGGATCGAGAGATCGGGCCGCACCCGCACGCGCCCCGCCCCGCCCCGGGCCGTCGGCAACATGCCGGCCAGCGACACCGCCTTGACCCCTGCCGACCACACCAGCGTCCGGGTGCGGATCGACGAGCCGTCCTTGAACGTGACGCTGTGCTCGTCGGCCGTGGTGACCGTGCGGTTCAGGAGGACCTCCACGCCCAGCCGCTCCAGCCGCTGCTTGGTGTAGCGTTGCAACGAGGCGGGCATCATCGGCAGGACGCTGTCCATGGCCTCGACCATGACGATCCGGGCCTCCTCGCACTCGTCGGCAAAGTCGATGCAGAGGCTGTGCTGGATCAGCTCCGAGAGGGCGCCGCAGAGCTCCACGCCGGTGGCCCCGGCGCCCACCACGACAAAGGTGAGGAGTTCGGCCCGCTCCTGCTCGTCGGTGATGTGGCGGGCCTCTTCGAACATCGAGAGGATGTGGTTGAGGAGGAGGACGCTATCCTGCAACGACTTGAGCCGGAACGCCGCGCCCTCGACGGCCTCCATCCCGTAAAAGTTCGTCTCGCTGCCGCCGGCCAGGATGAGGTAATCGTAGCGGTGGTCGACGCGGTGCTCGCCATCGTCGGTGTGGACGACCTGGCCCTCCAGGTCGAGGGCCGTGACGTTGCCGTAGACGAAATCGACGTTCCGCCAGCGGCGCACCACGGCGCGGATGGGGTAGATGATCGAGTCCTGGTCGAGCCCGGCGGTGGCCACCTGGTAGAGGAGGGGTTGGAAGAGGTGATAGTTCCGCCGGTCGATCACCGTGACGTGCACGCCCTCCTTGTTTCCCAGCGTGTGGGCGGCGGCGATCCCGCCAAACCCCATCCCGACGATCACGACCTCGCTCATCGATCCTACTCCCTGGGCTCGCGGGAGTGGGGTGGGGTGGTGAGGGGAGCCCGCACCGGTGCGTTCAGGCGGCAAACAAGTCCGCTTGGGCGGATCCAAGTCGGCTTGGGCAAACCAGAGTCCGCTTGGGCGGACCCAAGTACTCTTGGGCATGCTGCCGCGCGACGCACACTGCGAGGCGGGAGGGGCGTCGGGCAAGGGCAGGGGGCGCCAGAGGACGTGCCAGCGTGACAGCGTACGTACAGAGGCTATCACGCCCCACCCCCAGCGTCAAGCAGCACCAGAGGTGCCGGCCTCTTCCATGGGCTGCGGCAGTCGCCCGCCCCTCCTTCTTACCTCGAGATGGGCTGCCTCTTCTATGGGCTGCGGCAGCCCTGCTGCCGCTTTTCTGGCTGGACGAAGAACGTACCGGCGGAGAGAGGACGCCCCCAACTGCCGGCTCACCAAGAGACGAGGTTGGTCTGGCGTCACCAGGCCATCGTGGTACAGGCCGGAAAGCGGCAGGCCCAAGGGTACTTGGGCTGGCTGCCACAGCCCATAGAAGACCACACCATCTCGAGGTAAGGAGGGGCTGGGTGGTCGGGCGAGCTAAAAATCGTCGCGGACGTTCACGCGGTCGATGGGGAAGGCCAGGACGGCCCGCCGGTGACCGGGGGTCGCCCCCGCCACGAACCAGGCCATCGAGCACCACGGATAGTTCTCGGCGTTCGCCACGACGCCGTGCTTGGCGGGGTTGTGGTGCACATAATGCAGCCGGGCGAGGTAGCTCCGCTCGTAGGTCAGGCAGGTGTCCCAGTACTGCAGCCATACCCGGCGTCCCGGGGTCCCGTCGTGGCGGTTGAGCCACGCGGCCGTGCGAGAGTGCAGCGACTGCACCAAGCGGGAGAGGGTAGTGGCATCCTCCGGGGCGTTGCCCACCCAGTGGTAGTGGTTGCTCAGCACCGCCCAGGCCTCCAGCGACCAGCCCCAGCGCTCCGCCTCGGCAAAGAGGGTCTGCAACACACAGTCGCGCTTGGCGGGGGTATCCAGGAGGTGGGCCTTGTGGTAGGTGGAGGCGGTGACGATGTAGGCGGCGCCGGGGAGAAAGGCGTGGGCGGGAGCGTGGGCCCATTGCCGGTAGGTGGGGCGATCATCCGTCATGTGGCTGACTCCCTTGCCAGGCAGGGTGGTGTAGGATGTACGGCACTGTGACCCATTCTCCCCCGGCTGTCAAGCCCCCGGGCAGCACGGGAGCAACGCCCCCCAACCAACCAAACCTCCCTACCCACCCCAAGAATGACGTGCTCGTCTATGGGCTGCGGCAGTCTGACTGCCGCTTTTCCCCATAGAACGACACTACCGCCTCGTGACAGCAGGCCAGCCTCTCGTCTTGGTCGTCCAGGAGTCCAGGGCGGCCTCTCTCCCGCGGTTCGTCCCTCGTCCAGCACGCAAAGCGGCAGTCAGACTGCCGCAGCCCATAAAAGAGCACGCCTGGGCGCAGGGGAAGAGCCCCGCCCCTTTCACCCGTACGGCGTCGTCTCGGCGCGGGCGGGGCGATGGCCCATGGCCTGCGCCGCCAAGAGCGTCGTCACCGGCACGGCGGCCACCAGGCCGATGCTCGTCACCAGGATCCGGACGATCTCCTCGGCGATCAGCTCGTACGAGATCGTATAGGCGAACGGCAGGTCCCGGTTGGTCAGCAACAACAGGAGGGGCAGCGCCGCCCCGGCGTACACCAACACCAGGGTGTTCACCATCGAGGCGATGTGGTCGCG
>JAAZBQ010000508.1 GCA_012513725.1 Chloroflexota bacterium | reverse complement strand
GGCCCACCCCCGACCGCCACGTTCCCTGGGAGGGCGAGCGGCTGGCCGATCGCTTTCGCCAGATCGCCCACCTCTATCCGGGCGTCCGGATAGAGTTTGCCGACTTGCGGGGGGAGCGGCCTCGCCAGGAGACCTACTATTCCGAGCGCGGCCTGGAGGATTACATCGCCTACCTCACCGAAGACCTCAAGCCCTTGCACGCGCCGGTGGTCTTTGCCGATCGCGCCGAGGTGCCGGCGACGGATGGCTGCGGCGGAGAGGCCGAGGTGCGCACCGAGGTGGCCCTACAGTACGCCGGCGAGGATACCCAGATCTACTCCTTTGTGAACGGCATCCCCACCCCCCTGGGCGGCACCCACGTGTCCGCCTTCAAGGCCGGCCTTTCCCGGGCGCTGCGCCAGTTCGCCACGGGCCGCCGCCTCCTGAAGGAGGGCGACGACCTGCGCAGCGACGACACCCTCCTGGGCCTCACGGCGGTGATCAGCGTGACGATGTCGTGCACCCCGCAGTTCCTGAGCCAGACGAAAGAGTGCCTCAACTCGCCCGAGGTCCACGGGCCGGTGCACTCGGCGACGTACAACCACCTGACCGGCTACCTGGACAAGACCAAGAACGCGTCGGTCGGGCGGCTCCTGGTGAACCAGGCCATCGCCGCGGCCCGTGGGCGCGAGGCCGCCGCTCAGGCGCGGAAACTGGTGATCAAGCGCTCGGCGATGGATGCCGGCGAGTTCGTCCTCGGCAAGCTGGCGGATATCCAGCGGCGGGGCGGTCAGCCCCTGGCGCCCCTGGAGCACACCACCCTGTACCTCGTGGAGGGGGATTCGGCCGGTGGCTCCTGCAAGCAGGGGCGCGACTCGCGCTACCACGCCATCCTCCCGCTCCGGGGCAAGATTCCCAACGTGGAAAAGGGCTCGCTGAACGCGCTGCTCAAGAACCGTGAGATCGCCGCCATCGTGGCGGCCCTCGGCGCCGGGGTAGGGGCGGACCTCGACGTCGAGCGGTTGCGCTACGGCCGGGTGAGCATCCTGTGCGATGCCGATGTCGACGGCGCCCACATCGCCACGCTGCTCATCACCCTCTTCTGGCGGCTGATGCGCCCGATCATCGAGGCGGGCCGACTGTACATCGCCCAGCCGCCCCTCTACCTGGTGCGTAGCCGGCGCACCAAGGCGGTCCGCTACGCCTACAACGAGGAGGAGCGCCAGGAGGTGGCAGCCGAGTGGGGCGGTGCCGAAGCAGTGGATGTCCAGCGCTACAAGGGCCTGGGGGAGATGAACCCCGAGCAACTCCGGGAGACGGTGTTCGCCCTGCCCGAGGGGCTCGCCGAGGGGAACGGCCGCGGGAAGGGGGCGGCGCGTCAGGCCCAGGTGCGGGTTGAGGACATCGTAGAGCGCGATGTGCGCGTGGTGATCGACGACACCCGGCGCACCCGCGGGCTGGTGGAGAAACTGATGGGCTCCACGGTGGCCCCGCGCCGCGCGTGGCTCCTGGAGACCGACTGGAGCCAGGTCGGCGGCTGAGGATCGTAGACGAGCGGCCGGTGGCCCCCGGGCCCCGGCCCCGAGGAGGCAGTGCATGGCACGCAAGACACGCAAACAAAGCACCCGCCGGGTGAACCCCAACGATAACGGCAACGGGCACGGCGAGCCCCTCATCGAGGAGCGGGCCGTTCGCGAGCAGCCGCTGGCGGCGTACCTCGAGCGCGAGTACCGGCGATACGCCATCGACACCATCCTGGACCGGGCCCTGCCCGATGCCCGCGACGGCCTCAAGCCGGTGCAGCGTCGCATCCTGTACGCCATGTACGAGATGGGCCTGGCCCACACCGGGCCCACGCGCAAGTCGGCCCGGGTGGTGGGCGACACCCTGGGCAAGTTCCACCCCCACGGCGATTCCTCCGTCTATGACGCCATGGTGCGCATGGCCCAGGATTTCTCCATGCTGCACCCCCTCGTGGACGGCCAGGGGAACTTTGGCTCCGCCGACGGCGACTCGGCGGCGGCCATGCGCTACACCGAGGCCCGCCTGACCGCCCTGGGCGAACTGATGCTGGCCGATATCCGCCAGGACACGGTGGACTGGCAGGATAACTTTGACGGCTCTCTCCAGGAGCCCGTCGTCTTGCCGGCCCGCTTTCCGAACCTCTTGGTGAACGGCTCCTCGGGGATCGCCGTCGGCCTGGCGCAGCGCATCCTGCCCCACAACCTTGGCGAGGTGTGCGACGCCCTGGTGTACGTCGCCAGGCGCTGGAAGACCCGCGGGCGGATCACCGTGCGCCAGCTGCAAAGGTGGATCCCCGGGCCCGACCTGCCCACCGGCGGGCTCCTGTACCGCTACCGGTCGGACGGCGAGACCCGCACCGACATGATCGCCCAGGCCTATGCCACCGGCTCCTCCACCCTGGTCTCCGAGGCCAAGGCCGAGGTCCGCGAGATCGGCGGCGGGCGCGCGGCGATCATCGTCACGGAACTGCCCTTCCAGGTGCTCAAGAACACCATCCTGGAGCGGGTGGCGGCCGACAAGGCGCGGTTCACCGGCATCGCCGACGTCCGCGACGAATCGGATTACCACGGCATGCGGGTCGTGTTCGAGCTGACCCGGGGGGTGGATCCCCAGGATGTGCTGGAGCGGCTCCTGGCCGGCACCCAGATGCGCGCCAGCCTCTCCTACAGCGCGATGGCCCTGGTGCGCGTGGGCGGCGTCGCCCAGCCCGAGTGCCTCAGCCTGCGCGATCTCCTGGTGCGGTTCATCGAGCACCGGCTGGACGTCATCGTGCGGCGCAGCCGCCACGAGCTGGAGCGCGCCCGGGCGCGCCTGCACATCGTCGAGGGGCTCCTGGTGGCGCTGGACGACATCGACGCCGTGGTGGCCATCATCCGGCGCTCGCAGCGGGCCGAGACCGCCCGGAACAACCTGGTGCGCCGGCTCAAGATCACTGAGGCCCAGGCGGCCGCCATCCTCGAGATGCCCCTGAAGCGGCTGGCCAGCCTGGAGCGCCGGCGCCTGGCCGAGGAGCGCGACGCGCTGGCGGCCCGGGTGGACGAACTCGAGGGGCTCCTGGCCTCCCGCAGCGCGCAGCTGGAGGTCGTTATCGAGGAGACCCGCGAGATCAAGGCGCGCTACGCCGAGCCGCGGCGCACGGTGATCGTCGACGGGGAGGCCGGCCAGGAGGCCGCCGCCCTGGAGGACCTGACCGAGGCCGCGTGACGGCGGCCGCCCCCGGCGC
>JAAZBQ010000507.1 GCA_012513725.1 Chloroflexota bacterium | reverse complement strand
TAGCGGGGGTCCTGGCGGACGGTCTGTTCCAGATGTGGACGTTCGTTCATCGGCTACACTCGAATCGATCAGCACTCACGGCGGAAGCGACAGTCAACCTACATTCCCAGGAAGCCCAGGAGGCTGGGGATCACCGGGCCCAGGATCACGACGAACATGGTCGGGAAGATGAGAAAGATCAACGGGAAGAGCATCTTGATGCCCGCCTTTTGCGCCTGCTCCTCCGCCCGCTGGCTGCGCTTCAGGCGCATCTGCTCCGCCTGGATGTGCAGCACGTCGGCGATGGAGACGCCCAGGCGGCTGGACTGGACGAGGACGGCAACAAAAGACCGCAGGTCCTGAGCGCCGGCGCGCTCGGCCATCCGCTGCAGGGCCACCTCCCGGTCGGTGCCCACCCGCATCTCGGCAACGACGCGGCGGAACTCTTCCGTGAGGGCGTTGTCCCACTCTTCGCCCACCCGCATCATGGCCGAGTCGAACCCGAGCCCCGCCTCGACGCCGATGGTCAGCATGTCCAGCGCGTCGGGGAGGGCGCGTTCGATCTCGTGCTGGCGGCTGTCGCGCTTCATCCGCACCCAGACGTAGGGCAGCAGGTAGCCCATCACGCCGAGGAGGAGCGTCGCCGGCAGCCCCTGCAGGAGGTTGCCGGTCATCCCCGCCAGGAGAAAGTACCCGCCGGCCAGCCCCCCGGCCACCATGATCCGCAGGCCGTAATAGTCCAGCACCGAGAGGCCCATCGGGTCCCCCGCCTGGATCAGGAGCTGCCGCGATTGCTCCACGTTGCGGCCCGGCGCCAACCGCCCCAAGAGGCGCAGGAAACTGCGGATGATCGGCACGATGGCCCGCTGGAAGAACGAGCGGCGCAGCATCTCCTCCTGGACCGGGTCCACCGACTGGAGGTAGGTGTCCAACCGCTCCCCGTCCACCGGCGCTGCAGCCCGCGAGGGCGCAAAGGCGATCCACACCAAGAGCATGGCCAGGCCCACCAGCCCCCCAAAGAGGACCGGACCCGCCGAGCCCACCAGCGATACCAATGCTCCCATGGCCTAGACCTCGATGGAGATGATGCGCTTGAGCGCATAAAAGCCGATCAGCTGCATCACGATGGCAAACCCCAGCACGTAGCGCATGAACCCCGGCTGGAAGAGCGGCTCCAGGAACCCGGGGGCGATCAGGCTCAGGATGAGGGCCATGCCCACGGGCAGGGCGCCCAACACAAAGGCCGACATGCGCTGCTGCGCCGTCAGCGTGCGGATCTCCCGCTGGATGCGCACCCGGTCGCGGAGGGTCTCGCCGATGGTGGTCAGGATCTCGGCGAGGTTGCCGCCCATCTCGTACTGGACGTTGATGGCCGTCACCATCAGGCGGACGTCCTGGGTGTTCACCCGGTCGGCCAGGTCGGAGAGGGCCTGCTGGGTGGAAAGGCCCAGCTCGATGGCCCGCACCACCCGGCGATACTCGTCGCTGGTGGGGGGTGGCATCTGGTCGACCAGGGTGTTCAGCGCCTGGTTCAGGCCATAGCCGGCCCGGAGGGCGCCCACCAGGAGGTCCAGGGTCTGGGGCATCTGATCGGTGAACTGGCGCTGGCGCTGGCCGGCCCGCATCCCGAGGTACACGATCGGGGCATAGCCGCCGATGAGCCCGAGCACCAGCCCCAGGCCCAGCCCGCCCCGCACGAATCCCAGCAGGAACCCTGCCCCGGCGGCGCCCAAGAGGATCAGGGCGAACTCGGCGGCCGTCAGGGGCACCGCCGCGCGGCTCAGCCGGTCGGCCAGGCCGGTGCCGGCGCCGAACCCCGACATCATCCGGGTGAGGAAGGGCAGGCCGGCCGCGGTCCCCCGCTTCTGTTTCTCGTCGGCCAGGTTGGGGTCCACGCCGCCGTACTGGCGCAGGCGATCCTCGACGGGATCCTGGTGCCCGACGACCATCCGCCAAAAGCCCACGAAAAAGATGAGCACCGACAGGGCCGTCAGGGCGCCGACGAGGAGTGGGCCGCCAGTCATCGTGC
>JAAZBQ010000506.1 GCA_012513725.1 Chloroflexota bacterium | reverse complement strand
GCGGTGCTCGAGGACATCATCGATTCGCTGCGCGCCCACGGCATCCGCCGGGTGGTGGTGGTGAGCACCCACGGCGGGAACTGGATCCTCAAGCCCACGCTGCGGGAGATCAACTACCGCTATCCCGACGTCCATCTGGTGTGGGCCGACGGCCGCATCCCGGCGGAGGACGCCCCGCCGCCGGAGGATATCCACGCCGGCGAGCACGAGACGTCGACCATGCTCCACCTGCGGCCCGACCTGGTCCAGGGCCATGGGGAGGAGGTCGATGCGCCGGGGAGGGTGGGGCAAGAGTTCCTGGACTATGCGGGGATGGAGCGCTGGCACCCGGCGGGCGTGTGGGGGCGGCCGAGCCGGGCCTCCGGCGAGGCGGGGCGCGATCGCCTGGAGGAGCGGGTGCGGGCGCAGGTCGCCTATGTGCGCTGGGCATTCCGGACGCTGGGCGAGCCGGACGGGCGCTGAGGTCGGGCGCATCCTGGGCAGGGCGAGCGCGCCGGCCGCTTGACCTCCTGGCGGCCGGCGCATAGAATGCCCGCCATTCGCTCACCCCATCGCGAGGGAACCATGTCCGCACGACGCACGCTGCTGATCCCGCTCATCGTTGCCTCCCTCCTCTGCTCGGGCTTTGGGCCCGCCGCCATCACCGAATCGGACCTGGCGCGCCGCCCGGTGACGCCCTCGCAACTGCGCGCCTGGCGCATGGACAGGTGCCCGGCGATCGGCGCGGAGGCGTACATCGTGGTCAGCCCCACGACGGGCCAGATCCTCTGCGCCCACAACGAGCACGAGCGCCGCGCGCCGGCCAGCCTGGTCAAGATCGTCACCGCCCTGGTAACGCTGGAGCACAACCGCCAGGATGAAAAGGTGATGGTCCAGTGGATGGACATCACCACCTACAGCGTGACGCGCCTCTTGCGCGGGGAGACCTACAGCCTGCGCGAGTTGCTGATGGCCCTCCTGGTACCCTCGGACAACGCTGCCGCGCTGACCATCGCCCGCCACGTGGCCGGCAACACCTCCACGTTCGTGACCTGGATGAACGAGTACGTCACTCGTCTGGGCCTGACGGACACGCACTTTGGCAATCCCCACGGCCTGGACGACCCGGAGGGCTACTCGACGGCCTACGAGCTGGCCATCCTGGCCCGCCACGCGATGAGCAACCCCTCCTTTGCGGATTTCGTCGGGCGCTCGGCCGCCATCGTCGGGGACTATTTGTGGCCCTCGACGAACCTCCTCTACGGCGAGTACCCGGGGGTCAAGGGGGTCAAGACGGGCACCACCGACGAGGCGGGGCAGTGCTTTATCTCTTACATCGACCGGCCCCAGGGAGCGGTGATGACGGTGGTGCTCGGCTCGGAGGACCGCTTTACCGACACCAAGACGCTCCTGAACTACTACTATGCGTCGTTTGCCGAGGTGCGCATCGACCTGCCGGAGAACGACCAGAACCGCTACCTGGATGAAGAGCACAACTGGCATACGCTATACCTCGAGGCGCCGGTCACCCTCCTGGTGCACCCTTCGGACGCCCGCTCCGTCTCGTTCTACCGGCGCATCGATGACCCCACCACCTCCCCGGTGGCTGGCCGCCCGGTGGGGGTCCTCGTGGTGACTCTGGATGGCGCGGTGCTG
This sequence comes from Chloroflexota bacterium, assembly GCA_012513725.1. Taxonomy (GTDB): domain Bacteria; phylum Chloroflexota; class Anaerolineae; order UBA1429; family UBA1429; genus JAAZBQ01. The sequence goes on along the minus strand of JAAZBQ010000506.1, from coordinate 284 downwards.
ACCGAGTTGCCGATGTACGCGCGCTGACGGTAAGCCGCTCCGCTCAGGGCGCGACAACCGGTGTGAACCAGGGGCCGGCGTCGCGCTTGACAGCGGTCACCCGAACGCATAGTATCTAGGCAATCTTATCTATAGAGCCCTATGATTCCCCTGGCACACTCCGCGTCACGCCCTTTCCTACGCCTCATTTGTTCGAAAGTGCCCCGGGTCGATACGGCACCGACGACCGTCTTCGGTCTGCGGTGCTGTCTAGGGCTGTACCAAGAGCAAAGGAGGAACTGCAG
>JAAZBQ010000505.1 GCA_012513725.1 Chloroflexota bacterium | reverse complement strand
CTCTGCGTCCCTCTTCGGACCTTGCGCGGCGCACCTGCAGCCCCTATACTGCCCCTGCCTGAGATCTGCAGCGAGAGGAGGGGATGATGGACAACGACGCACGCATCCGGCCCTACGACGCGAACCCGTTCTACTGGCAGTACAAGGGCAAGCCGGTGCTGCTCCTGGGCGGCAGCGTCGAGGACAACCTGTTCCAGATCCCCAACATCCAGGAGCACCTGGACCTCCTCCACTCGGTGGGCGGCAACTATGTCCGCTGCACGATGTCCAGCCGCGATCCCGGCGACGCCTGGCCGTTCGAGCGCGACCCCGCCACGGGCCTCTACGACCTGGAGCAGCCCGGCGAGGAGTACTGGCGCCGCCTGCGCCGCTTCCTGGAGCTCTGCCTGGAGCGAGACATCATCGCCCAGTTCGAGATGTGGGACCGTTTCGATTTCGCCCGGGCGCCCTGGCAGGACAACCCCTACAACCCCAAGAACAACGTGAACTATACCGCGGAAGAGTCGGGCCTCCAGGAGGCCATCGACACCCACCCGGGTCAGCGGGAGAGCGCCTTTTTCCGCACCGTGCCCGCGCTGGAGAACAACACGCTCCTCCTCCGCTTCCAGCAGCAGCAGGTCGACCAGATGCTGTCCATCTCCCTGGCCTTCCCGAACACCCTGTACTGCATGGATAACGAGACGAACGAGGATCCCGAGTGGCCGTGGTACTGGGCCCGCTACATCCGCGAAAAGGCCGACGCGGCGGGCGTGAACGTGCAGCTCACCGAGATGTGGGACCACCACAACATCCTGGACGACGAGCACCGCGCCACGTTCGAGCACCCGGAGATATTCGACTTTTGTGACGTCTCGCAGAACAACCACTCCCCCGCCCGGGAGCATTGGGAGAACCCCCTGGCGCTCCGGAAGCGCTTCCTCGACGCCGGCCGGCGCTGGCCGATGAACTCGGTCAAGATCTACGGTGCGAACTCGGGCGCCTACGGCTCCACTCGCGACGCCCAGGAGCGCTTTTGGCGGCAGGTGTTCGTGGGGCTGGCCTCCTCCCGATTCCACCGGCCCCCCGCCGGCCTGGGCCTCGGCGAGATCCCCCAGGCGCACATCCGCTCGCTGCGCATGTTCACCGACGAGATGGACATCACGACCTGCACGCCGCACAACGATCTCCTCGGGAACCGCTCGTGGAACGAGGCCTACTGCACGGCCAACCCGGGGACCGAGTATGCCCTGTTCTTCCCCGACGGCGGCGACGTGCGGCTGGACGTCTCGGCGGCGGCCGGGCGCCCGCTGCGCCTGCGGTGGCTCGATATCCGCGCCGGCCGCTGGCTGCCGGAGCCGAGCGGCGACGCGCCGACGCCGGACGATGCCGGCCTGTTGCGGGTCGCTACCCCGGCGGAGGAGGGCTACTGGGCCGCGCTGGTGCAGGCGCGCTAGCAGGACGCATGGTGTGCCGGGGTCTAGCAGCATTCGGGCCCTGATGTGCTTTACGGTTATCTTTACTAGTTATTGCCGGATTTGGCATTACGGCCGCGTGATGCTACACTACTAGGCAGCCGTTTTGCACCCCGGTGCACGGTCGTACACGATTCGCTCACACAGGACGCATTTGGGCCATGACAACGCAAGCGCTCTACAACAAGTGGCGCGGGCAGACCTTCGCCGACATCCTGGGGCAGGAACACATCACCACCACCCTGCGCAACCAAATCCGCTCCGGGCGGATTGGGCACGCCTACCTGTTCACCGGGCTGCGCGGGACGGGCAAGACCTCGACGGCCCGCATCCTGGCCAAGGCCATCAACTGCGTCGGCGAGGTCGACGACCCGCCCTGCAACCGCTGCCACATCTGCACCAGCCTCACCGAGGGCCGCTCGCTGGACCTGGTGGAGATCGACGGCGCCTCGAACCGCGGCGTCGACGAGATCCGGGATCTGCGCGATCGGGTGAGCTTTTCGCCGAACGAGTGCCGCTACAAGGTCTACGTCATCGACGAAGTGCACATGCTCACCCGCGAGGCGTTCAACGCCCTACTCAAGACCCTCGAGGAGCCGCCGGCGCACGTCGTCTTTGTGCTCTGCACCACCGAGCCGCAGCGGCTCCCCGACACCGTCCTGTCGCGCTGCCAGCGCTTTGACTTTCGGCGGGGAACGCTGGCCACCATCACGGCCAAGCTACGGGCCATCTGCGAGGAAGAGGGCCTGGCCATCGAGCCGGAGGCCCTGGAGTTCATCGCCCGGCGGGCCACGGGCTCGTACCGCGACGCGGAGAGCCTCCTGGACCAACTGAGCGCCTATGGCGCCACCGAGATCACCCTGGAGCAGGTGCAGGGCATCCTGGGCACCGTGGCCGCGGCGCTGGTGGCCGACGTGGTGGGGGCGCTGGTGACCGGCGACGTGCCGGCGGGGCTGCGGGCCATCAACGGCGCCTTTGACGGCGGCGCCGAGCCCCGGCAGTTCGCCGGCGACATCCTGGAACACCTGCGGGCGCTGATGCTCCTGAGCGTCGGGGGGGCTGACGGGCTGGAATCGCTGGGGACGGAGACGATCGAGGACCTGCGCGCTCTGACCGCCCTCCCGGGCTACTCGCTGGCGCGCGTCGTGCGGGCCATTCGCCTCTTTAGCGAGGCGACCCAGGCGCTGCGCTACGCGGTGCGGCCCGAGTTGCCGCTGGAACTGGCCCTGGTGGAGGCCACGCTGCCCGCGACGGCCGCCGCGGAGGCAGGCGCCGACGAATCCGACGCGCCGGGCGCTGCGCCCGCCCCGCAGGCGCCGGCCCGGGCGGCGAGTCCTGCACCGCGGACGACGGCGCCGATCCAGCAGACGCCAAGCCCGGCACCGCGGACGCCACGCCCGGCGCCGCAGGCGATGGACTCGACGCCGCAGGCGCCGAGCCCCGCGCCGCAGACGGCAAGCCCGGCGCCCGAGCCGGCGCCCGAGCCGGCGCCCACGCGGGAGGCGGCCGCCGTGCACGAAGAGCCGCCCGGCGGCGACGCTGCGGAAGAACAGGCCGACGCGCCGCCCGCGCGCGCGCTGACGCTGGACTGGGTGCGCGGGCACTGGCAAAAGGTGCTCATGCACGTGCGCTCGAACTCGCGGAACGTCGAGGCGCTGCTCAAATCGGCGGAGCCGGTCGATGTCCGCGACAACACGGTCCTTCTCGGTTGCGAGGCGGAGTTCCACTGCACGACCCTCTCGGAGGAAAAGCGGCGGGTGGTGGTGGAGCAGGCCCTGTCGGCCGTGCTCGGCGTGCCCTGCACCATCTCGTGCCACGTCATGGCCAACTTGCGCGGGGCGCAGCCCAGCCCGCCCGCCGGGGCGCCGGAAGACCTGTTCCAGGCCGGCGAGCCGCGCCGCTCCGCCGAGGAGCGCCTGCTGAACCACCCGGCCGTCAAGGAGATGCAGCGCCAGGGCGGGCGCATCACCCGGGTACGCGTACACGATGTGGAGGATACGGAGGAGGAACGTGGGGAGTAAAGGCAAGAAACGCTTCAAGGCCCCGGTGGCCGGCGGGCGCCCGGCGAGCCGCATGGACCAGATGGAGCAGATCCAGAAGCAGATGGCCGAGGCCCAGCAGTCGCTGGAAGAGACCACCGTCACCGCCTCGGCGGGCGGCGGCGCGGTCACCGTGGAGATGACCGGCGCCCAGGAGCTGCGCGCCGTCACCATCCAGCCGGAGGTCGTGGACCCCGACGACGTGGAGATGCTGCAGGACCTGATCATGGCCGCCTTCAAGGAGGCCCAGACCAAGTCCCAGGAGCTGGCCTCCCAGATGCTCGGGCCCCTGGCCAGTGGCATGGACCTCGGGGGGCTCCTGTAACCATGTCGGCCACACCCAAGCCGGTAAGCAAGCTGATCGAGGCGTTTGGCCGGCTACCGGGGATTGGCCCCAAGACGGCGTCGCGGCTGACCTATTTTCTGCTGCGCTCCGGCAAGGAGGATGCCCTGGCGCTCTCGGAGGCCCTCGCCGAGTTGCACAGCGGCACCGTGTTCTGTTCGGTGTGCTGCAACATCAGCGAGACGGACCCCTGCGCGGTGTGCTCGGACCGGGCCCGCGAGCGGGACAAGGTCTGCGTCGTCGAGGAACCCCTGGACGTGCTGGCCATCGAGAACACCGGCGTCTACAAGGGCCTCTACCACGTGCTCCACGGGCACATCTCGCCGATGGAGCGCATCGGCCCGGATGAGCTGCGCATCCGCGAGTTGGTGCGCCGGATCGAGGGGGGCGGCATCTCCGAGGTGATCGTGGCCACCAACCCGACCCTGGAGGGCGATGCCACGGCCATGTACCTGGCCGGCATCCTGGGCCCCCTGGGGGTGCAAGTATCTCGACTGGCATTGGGTCTGCCCCGCGGCGGCGACCTGGAGTACGCCGACCGGGTGACCCTGGCTGAATCGTTGGCCGGCCGCCGGACGTTGTAGCCGGCCCGGCCGCCGAGAGCCCCGCATGGCGGGGCTTTTGCGCGCCTTACTCCCACGGGCGCCTTATGCCCACGGGCACCTGAGGCCCACGAGGGCCAGCAGCAATGTTGACGCACCGGCGATCGGCGCATACAATGTCCACTTGGACGGCGGCACTCCGGTATACCATCAGGCCTGAACACAAGGACATGTCCATGCACGGATCCGTTCAGCGCGTCCTCATCGTCGGCGGCGGCATCGCGGGGCTCACGGCCGCAGTGCAACTGGCCGAGCACGGCTATGGCGTGACGCTCGTCGAGCGCGAGCGTACCCTCGGAGGGAACGCGACGACGGTCTGCTGCAAGGCGATCGACGGCAAGTGCCAGCTCTGCGGGGCCTGCCTCCTGGCCGACGCGCTGGAGGCGGTGCGCGCCCACCCGGGCGTCACGGCTCTCACGGGCAGCGAGGTCCGCGCCCTGTCATCCGACGACGGCGCGCAACTCGCCACGCTTTCCACCCCGGCCGGCGACCGCGCCACGCCCTATGACGCCCTGATCATCGCCAGCGGCTTTGACCACGTCCAGGCGGGCACCAAGGGCCCCTACGGCTATGGCATCCTCCCCGCGGTGACCACCGGCGCGGACATGGAGCGCCGCCTGAAGACCGAGGGTCAGACCGCCTACGACGACAGGGACCTGCAGCGCATCGCGTTCATCCAGTGCGTCGGCTCTCGCGACGAGCACGTGGGACGCGGATACTGCTCCCAGGTCTGCTGCCGCTATGCCCTGCGGCTGGCGCGCGTCCTCAAGGCCCGCCGCCCCGACGCCGACATCACCCTGTTCAAGATGGACATCCAGCACTCGGGCCGCGACGCGGCCGCCGCGTGGCAGGCGG
>JAAZBQ010000504.1 GCA_012513725.1 Chloroflexota bacterium | reverse complement strand
TCGATGGCCACCTGATCGCCGCTGGCCAGGATGACGTTTTTGGTCTCCGGCTTCATCACCCGGGGGCCGGTGCCGTTGCCGGCCATGGTGCCATCCATCACCGCAAATACTCCGGCGTGGATCTCCTTCTGGATGTGCAAGAGGTCCACCAGGGTCTCGTGGATCCACGAGTGGGTATAGTGCCGGTGGTGGTTCAGCAGGCCGCCAAAGGCGTTCTTCATGGCGCCCGTGGTGGTAGTATAGATGTGGCACTTGACCGTCGGCAGGTGGACGATGCTCTTGCCGAAAAAGTAGTCGGGCAGGCGGATGCCCTCCGGGTACACGCGGTCCAAGGCGCTCATCTTGGCCTTGGGCCGGTAGGGGATCCAGGCCATGTCCGAGTCCTTGTAGTTGTACAGCACCGGGATGCCGTAGCGGCGAAAGATCGGGACATAGTTGTTCAGATCCTCGCCCTTGAGCGCATCGGTCACCACGGTCTTGTTCTGGACGCAGACCTGCTTGTCATAACCGCGCTTGGTTAGTGCCAGCGTGGTGCCCTCCAGTTGCCAGGGAGTGGTGTTGGCCGAGGGGAAGGGATAGTGCCAGGAGATGTTGTCCTTGAGGATCACCGTCGAATCGGCGGGCAAAAAGCGCTCCACACCGGCCAGGCCAATGAGCCGATCATAGTCCTCCAGGACGGTCTCGGGGCTGGTGCGCAGGACGGCCACTTGGGCTTGCATAGTCATAGTAGGCTCCTACAGGGCGCTGCAACATCCAACTAGGGATTATACACCGGCCATGCCGAAACCCAAAGGCTGGAGGCGCCTCGACCGTGTACCGCGCGCCGGCTCGTCGCCCAGGGGCATTGTGGGCTGGGAGGTAGCAAGTCCGGAGCCGTTGCCTGCCCCGAAGCGGGATGCTACAATGCCGGGCAGTGCGTTGCGCCCCTCGGTGCGCGGCGCCGAGGAGGTGATATGAATCTTGCGGGCAAGACGGTGCTGATCACCGGCGCGACTGGCGACTCGGCGGGGCCCGTCATCCGTGCGGTCGCCGAGACGGGCGCCAACGTGGCGCTCACCGCCCGGAGCGCCGAGCGGCTCGACCGGGTGGCGAACGACCTCGGCCTGGCCGAGCGCGCCCTGCTCGTTACGGCCGACCTGGCCGATGCCGCGGACGTCGACCGCCTGCTGGCGGCGATTCGCGAGCGCTGGGCGGGGGTGGACGTCCTGGTGCAGCTGGCTGGCGGTTGGGGCGGCGGCCAGCGCCTCGCCGAGACCGACGTGGCCGACTGGGACGCGGTGCTGGATAGCAACCTGCGCAGCACGTTCCTCGTGTGCCGGGCGGTGGCGGGGCAGATGGCCGCGCGGGGCTGGGGCCGCATCGTGACGGTGGCCTCCGTCGCGGCGGAGCGGCCCAGGTCGCGGCAGGCCGCCTACAACGTGGCCAAGGCGGGCGTCGCGGCGCTTACGGCGTCCATCGCCCAGGACTATGCCCGGCAGGGCGTGGTGGCGAACACCATCTCGCCAAGCATCATCGACACGCCCGCCAACCGCGAGGGGTCGCCGAACGCCGATCCGTCGCGCTGGGTGACGCCGGAGCAACTCGCTGCCCTGGTGCTGTTCCTCTGCAGCGAGGAGGCCGCCGGGTTGAACGGCGCCAACGTGCCGCTCTACGGTCGGGTATAGCGCGGGGCGACCGACGCCCCGCACATAGGACGAGAACATCTCAGGAGGTACACATGCGCAAATCGGTCGTCGCTGAAAAAGGTGCTCCGCCCCAGGGTCCCTACTCCCACGCCATCGTGGCCCAGGGGACCTTTGTCTACGTTTCCGGCCAGGGGCCGATCGATCCCGCCACGAACACGATGCCCGAGGGGTTCCGCGAGGCGGCCGTCCAGACGCTCCAGAACGTGCAGGCCATCCTGGAGGCATCAGGGGCCGGCATGGCCGACGTGGTCAAGGTCCAGGCCTACCTGCGGGATATGGACGATTTCCCCACGTTCAACGAGGTGTACAAAGAGTTCTTTGTAGAGCCCTTCCCGGCGCGAACCACGGTCCAGTCGGACCTGCGTATCCCCATCGAGGTGGACGTCGTGGCGGTGCTGCCCGAGTAGGGCGGTCCGGGCCTGCTGCGTGTCCTGGGGCGCGGTACTCTGACCAATGCCGAAAAGAGGGTACAAGAGGACCTCCGCCGAACAAGGCCTGGGGCTCATGTTCGGCGGAGGCCCTTCGGCGGACCTCAGGGGAGGCCTGCTCAGAAACTTGACCCGGGCGGTAGGCCCTACATCGGCCACCGTTCGTCCCAAGACGTGCGCCAGCAGACACACGACCACACCCCTGCTAGAGGCCGCTACCAGGCGCTGGGCGATCCGGAGCCCCCTTCCAGGGGGCGTACCCCTTCCCAGGGGCGTGGTGGGTAGCCAGGGGTCTTTAGCCCCTGGCGGGCGGGCGGGCGGGCGGGCCCAGCGCACACACCCGTTTCTTGCGCCATGAGGGACGCGCCCCGGCGCCATACGACACTCGGGATCACAGGTCTGCACGGGGATTGCGAACAAACGGCGGCCTTGGGGGCACTGCGCTGGGCCTCTCCGGCCCTGTCCGGAATGCACTGTAGGCGGGGCGTGGGGCTCACTCGTCGGTGTCGATGAGATCCTCCTCGGTGAACGAGGCGTCCATATCCAGCGCCAGGTTGCCCGCCTTGGTGCCCTGCAGGACGAATCGCTCGGCGCCGGTCTGGTCGCCCCGCCCATAGGCGGCCACCAGCCGGGGGATGTCCTGCTGGATGATCTCGGTGCGTACGTCGCGCTGCACGAGGCGGCCGGCCATGTTCCGGATCGCGTTCACAGTGTCCTCCAGCCATTCCTCGGTGAGGGCATAGCCGGGCAGGAGGGCGACGTTCAGGTTCTCGAATCCCACGCGCTGCAGCGCCAGGGCCGCGCGTTGTAGGTCCACCGCCACGGCCACCGGGCGGTCCATGGCGTTGGCCAGCCGGCGGACGATGCGGTTGCGCTCGGCCCAGGCGGCCGTCTTTTCCGGGTCCTGGGGCTCGATGATGTCCGAGATGCGCAGGCGGCCGCCCGGCACCAGGGCGCGCCAGACCTCGTTCAGGAACGTCTCCATTCCCTGGCCCGGAATCTCGCGGAGGACGCCGTTCACCACCATGAGGTCCACCGTCTCGCCGCGCACCGGAATCTGGCGGGGGCGCGCTCGGGCCAGGGTCAGCGGCATGTCGGTGCGGAGCGGCCGCAGGATATCGAGCCGCTCCGGGGTGAACTCGGTGACCAGGAGCGTGCCGCTGGACGTGGCAGCCTGCTGGGCCAGCACCCCGATCATCCGCCCGGTGCCCACGCCGAGCACGACGGTCAACCCGCTGAAATCCACCCCCCGCCAGGCGCCGTCCTGGTGGGGCTCTTCTCCGTTGTGTCCGACATCGTCCATCGCTCACCCCTCTTTCCCCCTGAGTGTAGATGGTCGGGTGGGCGCGGTCAACTATGGGCTCTGACCGGAGAGGAGCGAGCGCGATGCTAGGACCCGGCCGATACATCGGCCGGGCGCGCGCCCGTCGCGTCGAGGCTGCGCACCCAGGACTTGATGGCCTCCCAGTTACGATAGTCGCCCGGCGGCACGCCGATGAGGGCGCTCAGCACGCGCATCAGGAGGCGTTCCGGGGTGTTCAGCGCTCCCAGGTCCAATCGGCCCGCGAAAAAGCCGATGCTCTCGGGTTCGAGCGTCGCGATCACCGGCAGGAGGGGCTTGATGTACGCTTCCATGGTGGCCGGACGCTCCAAGAGGCCCAGCCGCGCCGGATTGGACGGTTGGCGGAGGATGTTGGGATCGGTAAAGGTGGGGCAGGGGATCTCGTCGCAAAAGGGCGTACGGAAGATGCGAAGCCCGGTCATGAACAGCGCCACGCGCCTGTCTCGCAGCGCGGACTCGTGCTTCTTGAGGAAATGCATCACATCCGGGTGCCAACCAAAGCGGTACAGCAGACCTCCTGCCACCACGGCGTCGTAGGAGGAGACGTCGGTGACCTCCGTCGCGGCGCATGCCTCGGCCTGGTAGCCCAGCGCGGTGAACTCGTCTCGCATGCACTCGGCGACGCCCTGCGTGGATCCGGAGTGGGTGACATAAGCGACCAGCACGCGCTCCATGGGACCTCCTGTTCTGGACACTGACGCCAGATAATCGTGGATGCCGCCCGGTAGCAGCATCATGCCCAGACGACGCACAGCGGACGGGCGGAGTATGGAGCGCCACCGGTCTGTCGTCAACTACCCATCATGCCCCCGTATCCGGATTGACGGCCCGCACGGTGAGGGGTACCATTCCGGCCGGCAGCCCTAACCCACGAGGAGGCAGTTGACGCAATGGCGATACTCAAGGCCCATCACATCGCGCTCAAGGTCCGCGACCTGGCGGCCAGCAAGGCGTTCTACACCGAGACGCTCGGCTTCCCGCTGGTCGGGCAGATTCCGGGCAAGGAGATCTATTTCATCGACATCGGCGGGACGACTATCGAGCTGATGAGCGCCGGAGACGGGGTCGCGGCGAGCCAGGCCGCCGGGTTCGTCCACCTGGCCTTTGAGGTCGACGACGTGGACGCCACCTACCGCGACCTCGGGGCCAAGGGCGTGCAGTTCGCCTCCGAGCCCCGGGCGATCGGCGACATCCGCAACGTCTTTTTCCCGGACCCGGACGGCAACAGCCTGGAGCTGTTCCAGAGCCCCACGCTCACCTGGTAGGCGACCCGGCTTTGCGGGTAAGTGAGAGCGCCGGACGCCACCACACGTGGCGTCCGGCGCCTTTCTATGGCGTAGCGGGCAGTGCCTACAGGCCGGCCACCTGCCAGATCTTGTCCAGCGAGGCTGCGGTCTCGGCGACGGCCTCCTCGGGCGGAAGCTGACGGATGCGGTCGGAGAAGGGTTCCACGATCACCGGCCCCGAGTAGCGCATGGCGTCCAGGGCGCGCATGAACGTGCCGATGTCGATGACGCCCGTCTCGCCGGGCATGGCTCGCTCCCGATCGATCTGCTCCTCGGCGGTGCGTCCGGCGCGGGCGTCGTTCACGTGGACGCCGACGATCAGGTCGTCCGAGAGCCTTTGCAGGTCCGCCTGGGTGCCGCCGGAGGTGTACCAGTGGAACGCATCCAGCAGGAACCCGACGTTGTCGGCGTCGATGGCGTCGATCAGGCGCAAGAGCCCGTCGATGTCATAGATAAAGGGGTGGGCCTTGCCCGCGCGCATGGTGGCGGGGCCGACGAACTCTAATCCGTAGCGGATGCCGTGCTCGCCGAGCACGGTGGCGATGCGCTCGGACCGGGAGGCCATCTGGCGAAAGTGCTGGTCGAAGGGCAGCGTGTCGTCGTATGGCAGGAACCAGGTCAGCACCCGGGTGCAGCCCACCTCCTTCAGGAGCGCGGCGCCGGCGGGTAGCTCGGCCAGGCCCTCCTCGAACGTGGCGTCATCGCCGCGAAAGTTGACGGGCATCCCGGCGGTGCCCGCCCGCAGGCCGTTCCGGGCCAGGATAGCCCGCACCTGGCGAGCCCCGATCTGCTGCACGTCGCCCACGCTCAGCGACAGCGCCTGAAAGCCGTGGGCCTTGGCCAGCCGAGCGGCTTCCTCGAACGGGACGTCTACCCCGATGGGTCCGGTAGCGAGTTCTCTGTACATCGTCGTCCTCCTGCAGCGGTGCGATGCTCCCAGGGTCAGGATGTTGGTCTACCGATAGTAGCGGCTGAAATCCTCACAGCAGCGTCCGGTCGTCTTTTGCGCCCAGTAGGCGTTGGCGCGAAAGAGGCTCTCAAAGGTGCCGGCGTCGGACCAGAACCCCCCGAGCTCGGCCCAGTGCAACTCACCGCGCTCGATGTACCGGTTGTTCACGTCGGTGATCTCGAGCTCGCCGCGGCCGGAGGGCTTGAGCGTGTCGATGAACTCGAACACGTTGGCGTCGTACAGGTACAGGCCCGTGACGGCGTATTGACTCTTGGGCTGCGCGGGTTTCTCCTCGATGCCGATGATGCGGCTGGAGTCCTGCGGATCGAACTCGGGGACGCCAAAGCGCTCGGGATCGGGCACCTGGCGCAGGAACACCATGGCCCCCCGCTCGAACGACTGCACGGCCGGGCCGATCGAGGCATCGGTGGTGTTGTCGCCCAGGATGACGGCAATGTTCTCGCCGTCGGCGAAATCCTGGCAGAGGCCCAGCGCCTGGGCGATGCCGCCCTCGTGCTCCTGGAACGCGAACTCCAGGTGGTTGAGCCCCAGTTCTTTGCCGTTCTTCAGCACGTGGATAAAGTGGCCGGCGTGGGGCCCGCCCGTCACCACGATGACCTCCCGGATCCCCGCGTCGACCAGGGTCTGGATGGGATAGTAGACCATCGGACGGTCGTAGACGGGGAGCAGGTGCTTGTTGGTGGCATGGGTGAGGGGGTACAGCCGGCTTCCGAGGCCGCCGGCCAGGACAATCCCCTTCATGATGGTCCTCCTCGCAGTGCGTGGGACGGGCGGCTAGCGCAGCGCCTCGTCCAGCATGGTGAGATAGTTGTCGATGGGAACGTAGGACGGGATCGAGTTGCCCGATCCGATGGCGAACCTCCCCCGGGGGTGGCACGTCTCGATGAGGTCGCGGGTGGCGGCGCGCACCGCGTCGGCGCTGCCCCGGGCCAGGATGTCGACGTCGAGCCCGCCGAGCGCGCCGATCCTGTCGCCGTAGCGCTCTTGGAACTCGGCCACGGGCAGGATGGCGTTCTCGAACGAGTGCTTGGCGTCGATGCCGACGTCGTCGATCAGGTCGTCCATGATCTCGGCCAGGTTGCCGCAAGAGTGTAAAAAGTAGGGCAGGCCACGCTCGTGGACCAGGGCCGCGTAGCGCCGGTGCCAGGGCAGGGTGTGCTCGCGCAGCGCGTCGGGAGGCAGGAGGGTTGCCGAGCGGAACCCCATGTCGTCCCCGGGAAAGATGGCGATGATCCCCGGCAGCTCGACCAGGCGCTCGTACACCCCCAGCATCGCCTCCCCAATGCGACGCGCCACCGCCGCGACGAGCTCCGGGTCATCGTACAGGGCCAGGCACAGCCCCTCGTACGACATCAGGGCGGAGAGATGCTCGTAGACCCCGCCGGCGTGGCAGGCGACGAGGCCCATCCCCTCGGGGAGGTGGGTGGCGAGGTACTCGTAATCCGCCAGGTATTCGTCCGTCACCCCGGGCCAGGCGTAACGCTCGAAATCCTCCCAGGTGGCGATGGCGCCACGATGCTGGTCGCGCCAAGCCCGCTGGCCGCCGCGGGTGGTGGCGTCGGCCCCCACCACATTGTGCTGGGCAAAGGGTAGCGCCGCCTCGTAACGGACGAAATCGTACCCCAGCCGATGCCAGAAGAGGATAAAGGCATCCAGGTATGCCTCCTGGGAGGCGCGGTCGCCGGGCTGCGGGTCAACCCAGGTGCCGCCCAGGAGGTCCTCGACGATCGGCTTGCACAGCGCGTCGTCCACGAGGTACTCGACCAAGGGTGGGCGAGCGGGGTGCGCCCGCCCCATCATGGTCTCCACGAACGCGTGGCCATCGGGGCGGGGGTTCGCGACGGGCAGGTTGCGGAAGGCAGTCATCGCGTCTCCTTACCAGATCGTATAGCCGCCGTCGACGAGCAGCAACTGCCCGTTGATGAGGTCCGCCGCGGGCGAGAGGAGAAAGCGGACGGCGCCGAGGACGTCGGTCGTGGTGCCGAAACGCCCGGACGGGATGCGCGGCAGGTTCTGCTCGATGAACTCCTGGCTGGTGAACATCGAGGTGGTCATCGGCGTGGAGACGAACGTGGGGCCCACGGCGTTCACCCGGATGTGCTGCGGCCCTAGCTCCAGGGCAAAGGTCTTGGCCATGTGGGCCACGGCGGCCTTGGTGATGGCATAGATCGAGCGATCGTGGAGCGCCACGACGGCCAGTTGCGAGGCCATGTTCACGACGCTGCCCCCGCCCTGGGCGGCCATCTGTCGGGCGGCGACCTGGGTGCAAAAGAACACGCCCTTGAGGTTCACGCTGGCGATGGCGTCCCACTCGGCCTCGGTATAGTCGAGGATCGGCTTGCGGATGTTGATCCCGGCGTTGTTCACGAGGAAATCGAGCCGCCCGAACTCCCGCACGGTGGCGGCTACCGCCGCCTCGATGGAGGTGACCTCCGTCACGTCGAGGGGCACCACGAGTGCGCGGCGGCCGTGGGCGCGAACTCCGGCGGCGGTCTCCTCGGCGGCCTCGGCCTGGGTGGGCAAGTCCGCGATGATGATGTCGGCGCCGGCTTCGGCGAGGCCCAAGGCCAACTCGCGGCCGATGCCGTTGGCGGCGCCGGTGACCATGCCGGCCTGTCCATCGAGGCGGTAGGAGACGGTTTCTGTCATGTTGGAGGCCCTCCTTGGCTGGCTGCAAAGCGCCCGCATCATAGCGCACTTGCGGCACAAGTGGCAATCGCGCCCGCCAGGTGCCGGGTCCGGTGTGCGCCGCACTGCTCTCGGTATAGGCCGTCGTCCTGTCATGCCGAGCGCCGGATCGCGCGCCGCACTCTGCAACCCCTGTGCGTCCCAGGGTCCCGGCCTTGTTCATCCGCAACGTGGGGGCTATACTCGGCCGAACAGGAAGGAGAACGACTTGGCCATCATTGTGAAATCGGCGGGGGAACTCGCCATCATGCGCGAGGCGGGGCGCATCAACGCACTGGCGCTCGAGGCGGCGGTGAGCGCGGTGCGCGTCGGCGTCACCACGCGGGAACTGGACGCCATCGCCGAGGACGTGATTCGCTCCCACGGCGCGACCCCCGCGTTCCTCGGTTACCCGAACCGCTCCTACCCCGCGCACCCCTATCCGGCCACCATCAACGCCTCGATCGACGGCGAACTCGTCCACGGCATCCCCGGTGGTCGGCGGCTGCGGGAGGGCCAGATCCTGAGCATCGACTGTGGCACGGTCTTCAAGGGATACGTCGGCGACTCGGCCGTCACCGTGCCGGTGGGCCGCGTGTCGCCAGAAGCCGAGCGCCTCCTGGAGGTGACTCGCGAGGCGCT
>JAAZBQ010000503.1 GCA_012513725.1 Chloroflexota bacterium | reverse complement strand
GTGGTGACCATCCGTTACGACCGTGACCTGGAAGCGCAACTGCGCGAACACGAGGACATCTGGGGGGAGGCGACTGCATGAACGCTACACCCGGTTCCCTGGTACGCTACCGCGAGCGTGAGTGGGTCGTGCTCCCCTCGCTCGACCCCGATGTCGTCCGCCTGCGCCCCATCGGCGGCAGCGGGCGAGAGACGTGCGGCGTGGTCCGCGCGCTATCCGACTTGATGGCCTACTCGCTGCCCTACGAGCGGGTGGAGCCTGCCGAGTTCCCCCCGCTCGACCCGTCGAGCGTCCAAGACCTCGCCGCGGCGCGCCTCCTGTTGGAATCCGCGCGCCTTCTTCTCCGCGAGGGGGCCGCCCCCTTCAAGGCGCTGGGGCACCTGTCCTTCCGGCCGCGGCTGTACCAGTTTGTGCCGCTCATCATGGCCCTACGCCTCGAGACGGTGCGCCTGCTCATCGCCGACGACGTCGGTGTGGGCAAGACCATCGAGGCCGGCCTCATCGTCCGCGAGATGCTCGACCGGGGCCGCGCCCGGCGCGTCGGCGTTCTCTGCCCGCCCTACCTCTGCGACCAGTGGCAGCGCGAACTCCGCGACAAGTTCCACATCAACGCGGTGGTCATCCGGTCCGGCACCCTGGCGCGACTCGAGCGGGAGGCCCCGCGTGACGTCAGCGTCTTTCGCCACTATCCCCACTTTGTGGCCAGCATCGACCTGGTCAAGAGCGGCAACTCTCGCCCGCAGCTCATCCAGCATTGCCCGGACCTCCTCCTGGTGGATGAGGCTCATGGCGCCGCACAGGTTTCTAGCACCCGCGGGGGCGGGACGCGTCAGCAGCGCCACGCCCTCCTGCGGGAACTCGCCGCCGACGCCAGGCGGCACCTCGTGCTGCTCACCGCGACGCCCCACAGCGGCGTGGAGGCCTCGTTCCTCTCCATCCTCGGCCTGCTGCGGCCCGAGTTCGCCCACCTGAACCTCTCCCGCCTCCGCGAGGAAGAGTTCGAAACGCTGGCCCGTCACTTTGTCCAGCGCCGCCGCCAGCACGTCAAGCGCTTCATGAGCGAGGACACGCCCTTTCCCCGGCGCGACGACGCGGATACCGAGCGTCCCTACACCCTCTCTCCAGAGTACCGCCGTTTCTACGAGGCGGTGTACACCTTTGCGCAGGGGATTGTCCGCTCGGCCGAGACCCTCAGCGGCTGGAAGCGCCGCATGCGGTACTGGTCGGCCCTGGCACTGCTGCGCTGTGTGACGTCCTCTCCGGCCGCTGCGGAGGTGGCCCTGGCCAAGCGGGCCGACGGCCGCCGCGACGGCGCCGCCGAGGCGCCGCTAGAGGACGCTAGCGACGAAGAGGTGGACGAGGCCTTTAGCCCGGCGGTGGCCGACTCGTTGGATGCCGAGGCCATTTCCGACGCCCCGCCGAGCGACGTGTTCGAGGCCCAGGACCAGGACCCCTCCTGGCAGGATAGGGAGCGTGACCGGCTGCGGGCCTTTGCCCGTGACGCCCGCCGCCTCAAGGGCGATGCGGACGCGAAACTCCTCACCGCTGTAGAGGTGGTTGGAGAGTTGCTGGCCGAGGGCTATCGCCCCATCGTCTGGTGCCGCTACATCGCCACTGCCGACTATGTCGCCGAGCATCTGCAGGCCCGCCTGGCCAAGGCGTACCCCGGCCTGCGGGTAGCCGTGGTGACCGGCGCCCTCCAGGACGAGGAGCGGCGCCTGGTGGTGGAGC
>JAAZBQ010000502.1 GCA_012513725.1 Chloroflexota bacterium | reverse complement strand
GATTGCGAACATGCAGAAGTCCCTGGCCTGCCAGTTGGCCGGTTGGCTCGAGATGGAAAAAGTCGTTGGCCCCCGTCGTGATGCCGCGCCGCACCTCGGCGATATCCCCGAGCCGCACCAGTTTGTCCCCCGCCTTTTCCATGATCGTCCAGTAAATATCCGGCGCACGGAGGTACTTGCCGCCCCACTTGTCGCCGGCGTACCGCTGGGTGTCGGGGTTCATGCCCTGGTCGAGGAGCCAGCGCTGGCGGGCCGGAAACACCCGGAACTCGGGCCGCGCCTCGCGCTCGTGGGCGGCGGCCACCTCCATCCAGGGGATCGGGTGGAGGAGCGCCTCGAACGGCGCCTGGCACATCACGAACCGGGCGCGGTGGTCCAGGTTCTCGGCCCGGGCGGCTGCCGCGTCGACCGGTTTGCCCAAGAGGGCGATGACGGTGTTCACGTCGGCCGAGGCAAACGACCGCTTGACCTGGTTGTCGATGACCAGGTGCACCCGCCCGCGGGTGAGGAGGAACTCTTGCAGCGCCGAGCCATAGTCGACGTCCAGCCAGGCGTTGGAGGTGATAAAGCAGAACGCACCGTCCTCGCGCACCAGGTCGAGGCCGACGAGGTAAAAGTAGATGTACAGGTCGCTCCGCTTGCCCACGCTCATGCGCCTGCCGGGCCCAAAGGAGCGGGGCCAGCGGGCCTCGACGGCGTCCGACAGGTCGTCTTTGTACGCCTTTTTCCGGGCGTTCAGCGCCCTGGCCGCGACGTCGCGCGGGGCCAGCGGGTCGTCGATGGCCTCCTGGCGGACGTAGGGCGGGTTGCCGATGACGACGTCAAAGCCGTGGGCGTCGCCCGAGAATATCTCGACGAAATCGAGGTCCCAGACAAAGGGGAGTTCGCCGTCGGTGCGGACGGCGCGTAGCGCCGCCTCGGCCTGATCCCGCTGCGCCTGCAGAGAGGCGCGCTGGCGCTCTAGGGTGGCCGCGTTGCCCGCCACGCTCCGCTCGCCCAGGATGTTCGCCCGGGGGATCAGGTCCGTCTGCACTTGCCGGAGCTGCTGGTCGAGCGCGGACAGGCGCTCCTGGATGATGGCGATGAACAGGTCGCGGGTGTCGCTGGCGATGCGCTTGCGACGGGCATCGCGCCCTGCGCCCGAGCCGGCCTCCTGAAAGTAGCGGTTCTTTTCCTTTTGCAGGCTGGTGATGCGGCCCTTGAGCGCTGGCGAGAGGCTGTTCCCCGTGCGATGCGCGAGGTCGACCCCGGCCACGCGCTGCACCAGGCTATCGCCGGCGCGCAGCTTGAAATCGAGGCTCGGGAGGAGCGGGCGGGTTTGTAGCTCCTCCAGTGGTGCGTCGTTCTCCACGACGAGGTAGAGCCACAGGCGCAGCTCGGCGACGCGAACGGCCCACGCCTTGACGTCCACCCCATAGAGCGAGCGCTCGATGATGCGCTGCTTGCGCTCATACGGGCGCGGATTCCTGCCCAGCTGAGCGTCGGCGCGGCCCTGGAGGTCGTCGAGGACGTGGAGCATGCCCACCAGGAACGAGCCCGAGCCACACGCCGGGTCGCACACGGTGAGATGCTCGAGGGCGTCGTTCAGCGCCGGCCAGAGGTTGTGGGCGCATAGTCCGGCGTCGGCCTCTTCCTGTTCCTCCGGATCGAGGGCAAAGACGGCCTCGGTGAGCCGGCCGTGGTGCTCCTTTCCCAGGGCGTTCGTCAGCCGCCGGACGACGGCCAGGCGACACATCAGGTCGATCTCGACGCGGGGGGTGTAAAAGATGCCCGCTTCGCCGCGCTCGTCGATCTCGTCGCTGACGTTCACCAGCGACTCGTAGACGTGCCCGAGCATCTCGGGATCGACGGCCACCTCCTGGTCGAGGGGCGTGTCCTCGGCGATGGTAAAGTTGTAGGCCTCCAGGAGGTCGAGGATGTTGCGGAGGAGGCTATCGGGCACCTGCCCGCCCGCGTCGGCATACTCGCGATCAAGGCTGTTGCGGTGGAACAGGCCGCCGTTCAGGTACGGCGCCATGGTCAGTGCCGTGCGGATGGTGGGCGGCAGGTACTGGCGGTCGCTGCGTCCCGCGACATAGCCGTTGTTGAGCGCCTCAAAGAACAACACGTCCAGCCAGTGCGAGCCAAAGGTATCGGCCGGCTGCCCGGTGCGGCGGTACTCGCGCCAGAGGATGGACAGGAATTGGGGGTTGCCGCCCAGCCACCCCTTGCGCTGCACAAAGCAGAGGAACATCAGGCGGTTCAGGTACTGCTGGGCATAGTCGTGGGCGCCGGCCGGCGGAAGGTAAGCGGAGACGTGGCCGCGGAGCGCGTCAAAGCGGGCCAGGTAATCGTCAAAGAAGGCCTTGGTGACACGGGAGACGTCAAAGGCTTCCTCGTGCGCGGCGCGGATGTCGGCCGCCCGGGGAACGCCGTCGGCGGAGGACTGGGCCAGGGGGCCGACGTCGAGCATGGCGATCCGCTCGGTGGCGGTGCGCAGGCGCTCGTTCGGCCCGATGGCGATGCGCCGCAGGGCGCTCCGCAGCCGGCGCTCGCCTCCTGGGCCGGTCTGCGAGAGATCGCGCAGGTTCGCCAGGTGCCAGTGCGTCTGCTCCACGTCGGAAAAGAGGAACAGGGCGTTCGGGTGGTCTTGCAGCAGTCGCTGGGCGATGGCGCGCTCGGCCGTGATGGAGAGCGGAAAGCCCCGGCCCTGGGGGGCCTCTGGCGAGAGCGTCGCGTGGATCACCTCGAATGGATCCCCGTGGTCGCCTACCTGTGCCACGATACGGGGCGCGCCGTGCAGCCACTGCTCTTCGCGCTGGATGAACGGCGCCAGTGGCAAGGGCTCGTTCGCATAGCTATAGTTGAGCTGCGCCAAGAGCTCGCGGGCGGCACGCAGGCCCTGCTTCGGAAGGCGCTCCAGTAGGTGCTGAATGCGAGACTGTAGTGGATCCATGATGCCTCCCCATCGAGATCGGTGCGGGGCCCGATAGAGCCAAAGGGCCGCCGCCCCCACGCAACCGCGCAGGAACGCCAGCCCCCCTCTCTGGCGCACTATTGCCCCTACTATACCCGCCCCCGCCCCCCGCCACAAGACCCCCACCGAACATTTATACGCTCTTTACCGCCCTCCCGGCGGGGTATAGTACGATCTGATTGATTCTAGGGCGATACGCGCGCCGCCAGGGGCAG
>JAAZBQ010000501.1 GCA_012513725.1 Chloroflexota bacterium | reverse complement strand
GCGGCTCCAGGCCCCAGCCCGTCACCGTCAGCGCTGGCGGTACCTCCCAAAGGGGCTCGATCACCGTGTCGTCGTGGAGGTGGTCGCGGTAGTACAGCCGACGCCGGAGATCGGCCTCCATCCGCCGGGCCCACTCGGACGAACACACCAGGGATGCGTCGGGCAGCAGTTCGCGCCAGGAGCCCTCCGGGAAGACCAGGATCATCGGGCGGACGCGCTCCAGACGGTTATGTCGCGTCCACATGGCGCGGCGCTCGGCCATCTCCGGCCGGCTGGCGGCCTCGGCGACCTCCTTGGCCAGTTCGCGCAGGACGGATCGATCGTGTTCGGGTATCATGGGCGCCCTCCCTCTGGCGGCTCGCGTGTCGCGGGAGTGTATCATCGGCCCCAAGGGCGCACAAACCTGCGGTTGTGCCCGGCGCCGCTCCGCGCTACACTAAACTCACCGCCACCTCAGAGCAGGCGTGAACCAGGCGCGGAGGCGTTCCATGACCCGTTGTGTGTTCTGCGACATCGTCGCCGGCCGGGCGCCGGCCAGCATCGCCTATGAGGATGACGCGGTGCTCGTCATCATGGATCGCTATCCCCTGACGCGCGGCCACGCCCTGGTACTGCCCAGAACGCACGTCGCCGCCCTGCCGGATCTCGACGAGGAGATCGGGATGCACCTGTTCCGGGTGGCGATGCGGATCGACCGGGCGCTGCGCGACTCGTCCCTGGGCGCCGACGCCGTGCGCCTGACCCTATCCGACGGTTCCGAGGCCGGGCAAGAGGTGCCCCACGTCCACATGCACGTCATCCCGCGCTATCGCGAGACCCGCCTGGGCGCCACGTCGCGCGCGCGGAGCGCCACTCGCGAGGAACTGGACGCCGCGGCCCAGGCCATCAGTGAGGCGTACACACGCCTGTTCACGGCCTGAGGCCCCTACCGTGCGTCGAAGTGATCTCGCCAGGACCATTGTGGCCGGTAACCCAGCATCCGCCGGGCCTTGGCGATGCTGAGCAGCGTGTCGAACTCGCCCGTGCCCTCCTTTAGGGGCACATCCGGGAAGGCGACGACCATCAGCTCGGCGTTTGGACGGTTCATGACCGTGTCGGCCGCCGCGATGATGAACACCTCCGCACCGGTAACGTCGGCCTCCAGCCCCAGGCGGCAGGCCTGGGCCACGTCTCGCGCGTCCACATAGCCCCACAGGTTCCACTTGCGCGCATGGGGATCTTGCCAGAACTCGGGGAACTGCTGGTAGCGCTGGGGCTCCATGACGTTGGAGAAGCGCAGGCCGACGATCGGGATGCCGGTCCAACGGCTGATGTGCTCGGCCATCAGCTCGCTGGCCGCCTTGGCCAGGGCATAGCCGGTCTCGGGGTGCTGGGGCCACGCCTCGTCGAGGGGCGCATAGGGCGGACGCACGCTGTCGAATGGTAGCCCGAGGACCGTCTCGCTAGAGGCCCACACGATGCGCTCCATCCCCAACTCTGCCGCCAGCCCCAGGACGTTGTAGGTGCTCATGATGTTGTTGCGAAAGGTAGGCTCGTCGAACTGGCCGCGGGGTGTGGGGATCGCGGCCAGATGGACCACCATGTCGTGGCCGGCGAGGGCCTCGCGGGTTTCCTCCGGATCGGTCAGGTCCACGACCACCAGCGGCGCGAGGGGGTCCGAGGACTCGACCCGGTCCAGATTGGTGACCTCGTATCCGTGATCCATCAGATCGCGCACGGTGGCCCGGCCGGCCTTGCCGCTCCCTCCGGTGACGGCGACTCGCGTCATCATTATACCCTCCCGTGTGTCTCTAGTGCGCGGAGCATCGCCCATCGGCGACGCGGTCTTTCGTCAGCGCTCGTCCTGCTCGCAACCCGAGGAATCGCGCACGCCGCCCAGCCGGTACGCCGCGTTCATCAGCCCCATATGCGAAAAGGCCTGAGGATGGTTCCCGATGAGTTCGCCCGAGCGAGGGGAGACCATCTCGGAGAGGAGCCCGAGGTCGTTCGCGTGAGACGAGATCCGTTCGAACATGCGGACGGCCTTTTCGTGCTCCCCGAGCATCTCAAAGCACTCGACCAACCAGTAGCTACAGAGAAAGAACGCGTTCTGCTCTTCTCGCCAGCGGCGGACATCGCCGTCCTCGTTGGCCAGTTCCCGGGCGATCACCTCGATGGTGCTGCGCATCCGTGGGTCTCGGGCGGGCAGTACGCCCACCAGGGGCATGAGCAGCGCCGAGGCGTCCAGGGTGTCGGACCCGATGATGCCGGTGTAGGCACCGACCCGCTCGCTCCATCCGCGATCGACGATCGTTCGGTGGACCGCGTCGCGCTCCGACTGCCAGCGGTCCAGGGGCAGGCCATCGCCGAGGAGCGGGGCGAGGCGCAGCGCGCGATCGAGGGCCACCCAACACATGACCTTGGCGGAGAGGTAGTGCTGCTCGGGGCCCCGCGCCTCCCACATGCCCGAGTCGGTCTCCTGCCACGCCGTCGCTGCGCGGTTCGCCAGGTCGACGACCAGGCGACGCGAGGCCTCCCCCAGCGGCGCGAGGTGATCGCGCAGCATGTGGATGGTCTCCACCACCTCGCCGAGCACATCGTGCTGCCTCTGCCGCCAGGCGCCGTTGCCGATGCGTACCGGGCGGTGATTCCGATAGCCCGCGAGGTGGTCGAGTTCGTGCTCCGCCACGATATGTTGGCCGAGCACCGTGTACATGATCTGGACGTGGTCGGTGGTCGCCGTCAGGTTCCCAAGGGTGCGCGTCACCCACGTCACAAAGCGGTCGACCTGGCTGGGGCACCCGGCGGTCCAGAGCGCGCGCAGGGTCATTCCCAGATCGCGAAGCCACACGTAGCGATAGTCCCAGTTCGCCGAGCCGCCGATCACCTCGGGCAGGGAGGTGGTGGGCGCGGCGATGATGGCCCCCGTCGGCTGATAGGTCAGCCCCTGCAGGACGAGCGACCCCAGGTGCACGGCGTCGGCGTACGGCCCCCGGTAGGTGTGGTGCATGGCCCCCCAACTGCGCCAGGCCTCCACGGTGTCCTCCAGGGTGCGCTGCGCGTTGATGAGGGGCGGCCGTTCACCGTCGCCCGTCTCCCGGAAGGCGAGCGCCAGGCCGACGGCCTCTCCAGACCGCACCGTCAGGTCCGCGTAGAGGTCGGAGCCATCGAGATGTAGCGCCGCCTGGGCCTGCAGATGAAGGTCCGACGCGCCGTCGTGGATGACCGCGTGCCCATCATGCAACTCGATCAGGGGGTGCAGCAGGCCATAGTCCGGCCGAGCGCTGAGCACGCTGCGAAACGAGACTTCCCCCTGCCCGCCGGTCACCACCCGGAGCAGGACGTGGGGAGAGGCGAGACCGAGGTCATGCCCGCGCTCGCCTGGCCCCAGCGCCAGCGCATCGCGCACGGTGGCTCGGCCGGTGGGGGTGGAGAACGTGGTCTCCAAGACCAGGCTGTCGGGGATGTACGCCCGCTCGGTGGTGTATGTGCCCCGGGGCGCGAGGGACCAGTAGCCCGCGGCTGGATCCAGCAATCGTGCGAACACGGAGGACGCGTCGAACCGCTGGGGACTGTACCAGTCGATCGAGCCGTCACGGCTCACCAAGGCTGCCGACTGGCAGTCGGATAGCAGCCCATAGTCAGAGATCTGCTCCTGTACCACCACACCTCCCGAACCGGTCATCATGGACATCGGGCTACGGCACATCACCGGGGTCCGGCCCGCATCGACGGGGGGAGTACGTGGAGATCAGGAGGTGGTTGGAAACAGCATGGGGACGCCGTCGGGTGAGATCGCCCGCAGCACGACCATATTATAGCGCGACCCGTCCACGCGGGCCAGCCACCGTCGCCGCTGCCCGCGCGAGTTGGTCATCGCCGTGTCCTGATGTATGGTAAGGATGCCCGACGTGCCGCATGCTGCGCCACGTTCGCTCACCGGTTACTGGAGGCACTGATGCTTTACCCCGTCGACGTCGTACGCTTCTGGAGTGACAACGACCTCTCCCTGGACAAGCCGTTTTCCACTGACAAGCCGCAGGTGCCGATGGCCCTTTGCACGACCGAGGGCTGCATCTGGCAGGAACTGGGCATGTCGATGGACCCGCGGTACTATGAGGATCCGGAGGTCCACGTTCGGCTGAACAGACTCTACAACGACAAGGCCGAGGAGATCGTCGGCCGGCGGATCCTGCCGGAGGCGTTCATCCCGCCAGAGGATCAGTTGCCCCGCCCCCTGCGCATCGAGGAGATCTTTGGATCGCACATCACGACGATTCCGGGCTCCGAAGAGATAGACGGCGCCGATTGGGTCCGCGAGAGCGTCCACTCGGTGCGGGATCTGGAAGAGCGCATGGAGATGGTCCAGGGGCTGAACCTCCGCGACACCGTGTTCCCGCCCGGCTTCTACGAGGCCCTCGAGCGCCTGCGCACCCACTATGGCGTGGAACCCCGTCTGGGGATGGGGATCCGCGGGCCCGTCACCGCGGCGATGTCGATCTGCGGCGTCGAGAATACCATCCTGTGGCTGGTGGACAGCCCGCAGGTAATGGAGCGCTTTCGCGACCTGCTTGCGGGGGTGATCGTGGAGCTGAGCACCCTCTTGCGGGAGGCCACCGGCGCCCCGATGCGGGGCTTTGGCTTTAGTGACGACAACTGCGCGATGCTGAACCCGGCGCTGTACGAGCAGTTCGGCCTGCCCATCCTGGAGCACGTGTTCTCGGTGTTCTGCCCCGACGAGGACGACCGGCGCTACCAGCACTCGGATAGCGAGATGACCCATCTCTTGCCCTTGCTGAACCGGGTGCGGCTCCACGGGGCCAACTTTGGGCCCACCGTGCGACCGGAGGACATTCGCCGGGAGATGCCCCGCACGGTGATCCATGGGCAGTTGCCGCCCTTTACGTTCTCCCGGGGCACGCCGGAGGAGATCTATCGTGCGGTGCGCCGCGACATCGAGGCCGTCGGCGCCGACGGCGGGTTGGTGGTGACGACAGCCGGCAGCGTGAATCCGGGCAGCCGTTTGGTCGGCCTGCGCGCCGTGATGTACGCAATCCAGCAACACGGCCGCTATCAGCCGCTGGACTGAGCCCCAAGGAGAGGGGTGCGATGCAAGAAGGCAATGACGCTCATAGCGACCGAGAGCCCCTGTGGGCAGGCGAGGATCCGTCGGCCATCCCGTGGGCCGATCTGGTGCCCGATCCGTTGCTCATGCGCTGGCTGGTGGATCACCACTGCGGCTGCGATGCGCCAGGGTGCCGCGCGCTCAAGATCGGCTGCGGCCTCGGCGACGACGCAGAAGAACTGGCCCGTTGTGGCTGGCACGTGACCGCCATCGATGCGTCCGATACCGCCGTACGCTGGTGTCGGGAGCGTTTCGCGGGCTCGCCGGTCGAGTACGTGCAGGCCGACATCGGGAGCCAGGCGCCCCCGTCGTGGGAGGGAGCCTTTGAACTGGTGGTGGCCTCCCAGGCCCGGCCGGAGGCGCTCGTGGCGCTATCGGAGCAGGCCCACCGCCGGGTAGCCGGGCTGGTGGCGCCCGGAGGCACGCTCCTCATCCTCTGTCGGCTCCGGCAGCCGGTCGAGGGCGCCGAGGCGGGCGGGTGCGCCGCCGCGATGGATGCGGTCTCTGCCCTGTACACCGGCCTAGGGCTCGAGCGCGCGGCCGTTCACGAGTACGTCGATCCGCTGGATCCCACGGTGCGTCGCGGGGCGATCGAGTTCCGGGCGCCGGACCCGCGCTGAATCGAGGGAAGACAGTTGTCCGATCACGGGGCCTGATGTAGAATGGCCCCGTCTGCGCGGACCGGCGTCCTGGTCCGTAACTGCATAGTTTGTTCTCCGAATCACTCCGCCTACGGTCCATCAGGGGCTATGGCGTGTGATCGCGGCTCCCTCGGGAGCCAAACGGTGTGCCGGGAAACGGGCACGCCCCCCAC
This sequence comes from Chloroflexota bacterium, assembly GCA_012513725.1. GTDB lineage: Bacteria > Chloroflexota > Anaerolineae > UBA1429 > UBA1429 > JAAZBQ01. The sequence continues at coordinate 2,229 of JAAZBQ010000501.1, read as the reverse complement.
TCTTGGAAAGGAGGACGGTAGCGACGGCGAAAGCCGGCGTTCGTCCTGCATGGGGGGCGAACGCCGGCTCTTTTTGTGCGTCCCTGTTCGGAACTCGGCAAGGAGGTATCGGCATCGACGGTTTGGTGCAGGCCCTACGCCTCATCGTGCAAGGCGACGAGGCCCTGTTGGAGGTGGTACTTCTCACCTTCCAGGTATCGGGCATCGCGCTGGTCTTTAGTTCGCTGGTGGGCGTGCCCTTGGGGGCGCTCCTCGGCCTGACCCGCTTTCCCTCTCGCCGGCTGCTCATCTCGCTCTTATACACGGGCATGGGCTTTCCGCCGGTGGTGATCGGCCTGCTGGTGTACATGCTCCTCTCCCGCAGCGGCCCACTGGGCAGCCTGCACATGGACTGGATCCCGGCGCTCTTTACCCCGGCCTCCATGGTGCTGGCCCAGACCATCATCTCCTTTCCGCTGGTGGCCGGGTTCACCATGGCCGCGGTCATGGGCGTGGACCCCATGCTGCGCCGCCAGTTGACCGCCCTCGGCGCGACGGGCTTTCAGGCCGCCATCGCCGTGCTTGGCGAGGCGCGGGTGGGCGTCATGGTCTCCATCATCGCCGGCTTTGGCAGCATCATCTCCGAGGTGGGTGCCGTGATGCTGGTCGGCGGCAACATCGAGCACCGCACCCGGGTACTCACCACCGCCATCGTGCTGGAGACGCGCAAGGGGGACTTTTCGCTGGCCTCCGCGCTGGGGATCATCCTCCTGGCCCTGTCCTTTATCGTAAACCTCCTGATGCTGCTCTTGCAGGGGAGGGCGCAGACCGAATGAACGAGCATCTGTACGTTCTGGATCAGATCAAGGTGGCCTATGAGGGCCGCGTGGTCCTGGATATCGATCGCCTGCACATCGAGCAGGGAGAGGTGCTGGGGGTCGTGGGACCCAGCGGCGCGGGCAAGAGCACCCTCCTGCGACTCCTCAACTTCTTGGAGGCCCCCACCGAGGGCATCATCCAGTTCCGCGGCTACTCGTTCGCGGATGGCCGGCGCATGCCCCTGACGCTGCGCCGCCGGGTGACCACGGTGTTCCAGCGCGCGCTCCTGCTGAACCGCTCCGTGTGGTCGAATGTGGCCTATGGGCTGCGCCTGCGCGGCCACCGCGACGGCAGGACCATGATCGAGGACGCCCTGGACCGCGTGGGCCTGCGCGATCAGGCGGGGCAGCGCGCCTCGACGCTCTCCGGGGGCGAGGCCCAACGCGTGGCGCTCGCCCGAGCCATCGTGCTCCGGCCCGAGGTGCTCCTCCTCGACGAGCCGACGGCGAATCTGGACCCGTACAACGTGGCCCAGATCGAGGGCATCGTCCAAGAGCTGAACGACGACTACGGCACCACCATCGTCCTCGTCACCCACAACACCTTTCAGGCCAGGCGGCTGGCCACGAGGGCCGGCCTCCTCCTGAACGGCGGGCTCATCGAGGTGGCGCCTGCCGAGACGTTCTTTCGGGCGCCCGAGGATCCCCGCACGGCGGCGTTCCTGAGCGGCGACATGGTGTACTAGTGCATCGGCTTTCGCGGGCGGCAGACGCGCCGCCCGTTCGAGCATAGCGTATCAGAGCATTGTTCAGACCAAAGGAGGAACACGTGACACACCGTCGAATGATCCTGATGAGTCTCCTGCTCGTTGCAGCACTGGTCGCCGGCTGCGCGGCGCCAACCCCCCAGGCGCCACCGACCCAACCACCCGTTGCTGCAGAGCCCACCCAGGCTCCGGCGTCTGAAGAGCCGACGCAAGCGCCTGCCGCCGAAGAACCCACGGCGGCTCCCGCCGAAGAGCCAACCACGGCCCCCGCGGAAGCGTCCGGCGAACTGCTCCTGGCCACCACCACCAGCACCGCCGACTCGGGCCTGCTGGACTTTATCCTGCCCGAGTTCGAGGCCGAGTACGGCATCACCGTGAACGTGGTTGCAGTCGGCACGGGGCAGGCGCTCCAGCTGGGCCGCGACGGCAACGCGGACGTTCTCCTCGTGCACGCACGCAACCTGGAGGACGCCTTTATGGAGGAGGGCCACGGCGTCCGCCGCGAGGACGTCATGTACAACGACTTTGTGATCCTGGGCCCGTTGGATGATTCAGCCGGGGTCGCGGGGCTGACGGACGCCGCCGAGGCGTTCGCCCTGATCGCCGAGGCCGAGGCGACGTTCGTCTCCCGCGGCGACGAGTCGGGCACCCACAACAAGGAACTG
>JAAZBQ010000500.1 GCA_012513725.1 Chloroflexota bacterium | reverse complement strand
CGCAGGCTGACCCCCTCCTCGACGGCGCACTGGGTGAGGACGCCGCCCCGCCCCACCTGCGAGCCCACCAGGATGGCCAGGGCGCTGAGGGGCGCGTAGCGGGCCACCCCGACGGTGGTCTCGTTTTCGGCAAACCCGCGGAGGGCCGCCTCCGCGGCGTCGGCGGCCAGGAGGGCGGGGTGCTCGCGCCGGTTCGTCACGTGGGCTTGGTTGGCCGGCGTGCGGCGGACGCGCATCTTGCGGAACGCCGCCATCATCTCCAGGACGTCGAGGTGCCGGACGATCTCCACCAGTTTCGCCGCCGTGCAGCCCGAGACGAGGCGCACGATCTCGGCGCGGGGCACGTCGACGTCGACGAGCATCCGGGCGATCGCCTCCGAGGTCGTGGCCATCGCCTCCGGGGCCACGGCGAGGTCCAGGGCGTGGTCTGCGATAAAGAGGTCCAGGAGGTCCATCTCGGCCCGGGGGACGCCGTCCATCTCGACGACGACGCCGTCGCGGATGGTGAGGGAGGGGCGGGGGTCGAGGGGGGAATCCGCGACGATGAGCCCCACCTCGGGCCATTCGTGGACCATGGTGTCCTTCTGGATGGGGCGCTCGGCGAGGGCTTGGAAGCGCTGGGATCGGGGCATGGCATCCTCCTGGCGGCGGCAGAAGATGGGAGGAGCGGCGCTCGGGATGCCGAACGCCGCTCCCCACGTCGCTTGCGGCCGGCAGTATAGCACGGAGGGCGGGGCGCGCCTATTCCCCGCCCCGCTTCACTGGGAGCCGAAGACCTTTCCGGAAGGCCCGTAGCCGCGGCATGTTGCCGCGTCTTCCCTTGGGGTTCTCTAGGTGTCTGGTGGTTCCGTTTCCTCTAGAACCTTCCCGCAAGCCCGCGCTGTCCCCAGCGCCCGCAGCCTCCGGGAAGCGAACCGCTTCCGAGAAGGGAATGGCTTCGGGGAAGAGAGGACGCGGCAACATGCCGCGGCTACCTGCCCTTCGGGAAGGTTCCGGTGCTCAAGAACCTTCCCGGAAGCGAAGCCAGCTTCCGGGAAGGGGAGGGCCGGGAAGGGAAGGCCACTTGTGGTATACTCTTCTCCAGCCCACACCGAAAGGAGACCGCGTGACACTGCCGTCTATCCTGCCCGGCGAGCCCTATCCCCTCGGCGCCACGCCGCGCGAGGGGGGCACCAACTTTTCCCTTTTCTCCAGCCACGCCACGGCCGTGGAGCTGCTCCTCTTTGACCGCTACGACCAACAGGAGCCCACCCACACGATTCGGCTGGACCCCCGGGCGAACAAGACCTACTACTACTGGCACTGCCTAGTCCCCGGCGTCAGCCACGGACAGATCTATGCCTACCGGGTGCACGGCCCCTACCAGCCCGAGGAGGGCCACCGCTTTAACGGGCACAAACTGCTCCTGGAGCCCTACACCCGCGTCGTGGCCTATGGCGACAACTGGCAGCGTTCCTCCGCCTATGGCGTCACGGACAACACCTATGCCGCGCTGAAATCCGTCGTCGTGGACCTCTCCGGCTACGACTGGGAGGGCGACCGGCCCCTCCAGCGCCCCATGGAGGAGACGGTCATCTATGAGACCCATGCCCGCGGGTTCACCGCCCACGACTCGGCCGGTGTGTCCTTTCCCGGCTCCTACCGGGGGCTGGTGGAAAAGATCCCCTACCTGAGATCCCTGGGCGTCACCGCCGTGGAGCTCCTGCCCGTGCAGCAGTTCGACCCCCAGGAGGTACAGCAGTCCAACCCCCTCACCGGGGAGGCGCTCTCCAACTACTGGGGCTATGCCACCGTGGCCTTTTTCGCCCCCCACGCGGCGTACGGCTGCTGCGAGGAGGCGGTAGACCTAGCCACCGAGTTCCGCGACATGGTCAAGGCCCTCCACCGGGCCGGCATCGAGGTGATCCTGGACATCGCCTTTAACCACACCGG
>JAAZBQ010000499.1 GCA_012513725.1 Chloroflexota bacterium | reverse complement strand
AGCTCCACTGCCGGCACGCCCGCCTCGAGGGTCTCGGCCGGGAGCACCTCGCTGGGGGCCTCGGCCTCGGCACCCGCAGCCCCTGCGGCCGCAGCCCCTGCGCCAAAGAGCGCCTTGGACGCCTCTCGCGCGGCGTCGGCGGCCTCGTCGCCGTGGGCGTTGCGAGTCGCCTCGTAGGCGAGCACTTCCTTGGCTCGGCGGATGTCGGCCCCCTGCAGGCGGCCGTATTCCTCGATCTCCTCCAGGGGCAGGAAGGTGTAGATCTTCATAAAGCGGATCACGTCGGCGTCCTCGACGTTGATCCAGAACTGGTAGAAATCGAACACCGGCAGGCGGTCGGCGTCGAGCCACACGGCGCCCTGGGCGGTCTTGCCCATCTTGGCGCCCGAGGCGGTGGTGAGGAGGGGGAAGGTCAGCGCGAACGCCTCGCCGCCCTCGACCCGGCGGATGAGGTCCACGCCGGCCAGGATATTGCCCCACTGGTCGTTGCCGCCCATCTGCATCCGGCAGCCGTAGGTCCGGTACAGGTGCAAGAAGTCGTAGGCCTGCAGGATCTGATAGTTGAACTCGAGGAAGGAGAGGCCCGTTTCCATCCGGATCCGGTAGGCCTCGGCGGCCAGCATGCGGTTCACGCTGAAATGCCGGCCGATATCCCGCAGAAAGTCGATGTACTTGAGATCGCGGAGCCACTCGGCGTTGTTGACCAGGATCGCCCGTTCGTCGGCGAAATCGACATAACGACCGACCTGCGCCTTGATCGACTGGACGTTGCGGTCGATCTGCTCCGTTTCCAGGAGCTGGCGCATCTCGGTCTTGCCGGAGGGGTCGCCGATCATCCCGGTGCCGCCACCCATCAGGGCGATGGGCCGGTGTCCCTGACGCTGGAGGTGGGCCATGGCCATGATGGTGACGAGGTTGCCGATGTGCAGGCTGGAGGCGGAGGGGTCATAGCCGATGTAATAGGTGAGGGGCTGCTCGAGGGCGGCGCGGAGGCCCTCCTCGTCGGACACTTGCTCGACGAATCCTCGCTCCTGGAGTACATCGAATGCGTTGGCCATGCCGCTCCTCGCTTTGACGCCGCCGACTCGATCGGCTAGTATGGGACAGTTGCCGACCGCTAATGGTAGCCGCCGCTCGGGGGTTGTCAAATGTGGCGGCCGGTTCCCGGGTCAAGCGCAGCGGAACACACGGGGGTGAGACCCACAGGATGCACGATACCGTCGTACTGATACTCCTCGGCGCGCTGAGTGGGCTGGTCTCCGGCGTCACCGGCTTTGGCTCGGGCCTCATCCTCATGGGCACCCTGGTGGCCATCATGCCCGTTCAGCAGGCCACGGTGATCGCTGCCGTCCTCGCCGTGGTCCTTGCGGCGGTGAACCTGCATTCGGTGCGGCGCGACATCCCCTGGCGCGAGGTCTGGCCGACGCTGATCACCGGCGTTCCGGCGGTAGTCCTCGGCGTGTGGCTGCTCACCGTCCTCGACGAGGCGATCCTGCGCGGCGGGGTGGCGTTCATCATCCTCCTGGGCGTGGCGTCGGTCCTTTGGAGCCGCGGCAGCCGCCGGTTCGAGCAGCGCTGGCTCGCCTACGCCGCCGGGGCGCTGAGTGGGGTGTTCAACGGCGCCCTGGGTACCGGCGGGCCGCCCCTGGTGATCTATGCCCTCCTCCGCGGCTGGGAAAAGGAACCCTGCAAGGCGTTCTACTCGACGCTGTTCCTCCTGATGGGGTTGTTCCGCCTGGTGCTCCTGGTGACCCAGGGCGTGGCCACGGCCGAGGCCCTGGGGCAGGGCGTGCTGATCCTCGTGCCGGTGGTCGGCGCGTGGGTGTTGGGCAAGTGGATCTTTCAACGCGCCAGCACCCAGGTCTTTCGCTACGCCGGCGTCGCCCTCCTGATGGCCATCGCCGTGAATCTCCTGACCGGTATCTAGGCGCTACCACGGATGGCATGGATAGACGCATGGAACGGATACAGAGAGGGGCATTTGTCCCTTAGCTCGATACATGGGCAGATCTCACCACAAAGGACACAAAGACCACCAAGGAAGGGCTATTATATCCACGCCCTCCGCTTTTCCTTTGTGCTCTTTGTGCTCTTTGTGTCCTTTGTGGTGAGCCCTCCGCCGCAATGGCGCCCACCGAATCAGGGCGCTGTTCCCCCTCTGTGTCCGTTCCATCCGTCTATCCGTGCCATCCGTGGTAGGATTCCGAGTCCGTTGTATGGAGGGCTGCCCTGTCTACGTTCCTGAGCATCTTTGCCAACAACATCCTCCCCGCCTTTTTGATCATCGGTGCGGGCGTGCTGATGGATCGCGTGCTGCACATCGACAAGCGGCCCCTGTCCAAGACGGCGGTGTACATCCTCTCGCCGTGCCTCCTGTTCTCGCTGATCGTGGAATCCACCGTGGACCCCGTGCGCTTTGCCCAGATGATCGCCTACTCGCTGGTGACCACGGTGGTCATGATCCTGATCGCCCTGGGCACCGGCGGGCTGCTGCGCTGGCCCTCGCGCAAGGTCGACGGCTTGGTGCTCTCCACGGCGTTCGTGAACTCGGGAAACCTGGGGCTCTCGGTGATCCTCTTTGCCTATGGTGAACCCGGGCTGGCCCTGGCCTCGGCGTTCTTTGTGGTGTCCAGCGTGGCCTCGCATACGCTGGGGGCCTTTTTCGCCGCCCGGGGCAACGGGAACGCCCGCCAGGCGGCGGCCAGCGTCCTGAGGCTCCCCGGGATCTATGCGTTCCTCCTGGCCATGCTCCTGCGGGTGTTCGACGTGGGGGTGCCGGCCATGATTATGGAGCCGGTGAGCCTCGTGGGGCGGGCGGCGGTGCCGCTCCTCCTGCTGATGCTCGGCCTGCAGCTCTCGCAGACCCAGGTGGGCAAGCACTACCGGGACGTGGGGGTGGGGGTGTTCCTGCGGTTGGTGGTGGGGGCGCTGGTGGCCGTGGGCCTGGCGCCCCTCATGGGGCTCGACGGGCTGGCGCGGAACGTGGGGATCGTCGAGGCCTCCACCCCGACGGCGGTGACCTCCTCGCTGATGGCGATCGAGTTCGGCGCCGACCCCGAGTACGTCACCAGCGTGATCTT
>JAAZBQ010000498.1 GCA_012513725.1 Chloroflexota bacterium | reverse complement strand
CGGAGGGATTCTTGCGCCACGCCAACGCCCTCGCCCAGGAACACCTCCTGCAGCTGGTGGCGTGGGGCCCCGAGGGAGACATTCGCCGGCTGGAGGTGGGGCCCGACGGGCAAGGGGCGTGGCGGATTGCGGGCTGGGGCGCGGGGGTCGAGCGGGCGCTCCTGGTGGTCTCGGCCCTGGCGCCGGAGACCACCGAGCCGGCGCCCTACACGCTAACCCTCCAGGAGGTCGCGGAGGCGGACGACTAGCGGCTCCTCATCCTCGGGGAGCACGGTGCGCAGGTCCAGCAGGAGCCGTCCATCCTCGATGCGCCCGACGACGGCCGGACGGCCCCGGCGCAGCGCCTCCGCCAGCGTCTCGGCGGGGCCGGGCACGGCGATCAGCCGGGTGGGCAGCCCCTCGTCGGGCAGCGACCCACCGCCCACCACCGAGGTTCCCGGAATGATCTCGCAGCCCGCCCCGGCGCCCCCCAGGCGGGCCAAGAGCACCTCGGCCCGCGCCCCGATCTCCTCGGCAGGGGCCGATATCATGCGCCACACGGGGATCTCGCGCTCCGCCTCGCCCTTTAGGTAGTGGAGGAGGTTGGTCTGGATGCCCGCGATGGTCGTCTTGTCCACCCGCAGCGCCCGGGTGAGGGGAAAGCGCCGCAGGCGGGCGACGTGCTCCGCCTTGCCGACGATGATCCCGGCCTGGGGGCCGCCCAGGAGTTTGTCGCCGCTAAAGGTCACCAGGTCGGCGCCGCCGGCCACGCTCTCCTGCACCGTGGGCTCGTGGGCCAACCCGTAGCGCGCCGTATCCAGGAGCGTGCCGCTGCCCAGGTCGTCGATCACCAGCAGGTCGTGCTCCCGGGCCAGGGCCACCATCTCCGCCAGTTCCGGCTGGGCCGTAAAGCCCCGGATGCGATAGTTCGAGGTGTGCACGCGCATCAGGGCGGCAGTGTCGTCGTCGATCGCCGCGGCATAGTCGCGGACGTAGGTGCGGTTCGTGGTGCCCACCTCGACCAGTCGCGCGCCAGACTGGGCCATCACCTCGGGGATGCGGAACCCCCCGCCGATCTCCACCAGCTGCCCCCGGGAGATGATCACCCCGCGTCCGCGGGCCAAGGCCGAGAGGGCCAGGAGGACGGCGCCGGCGTTGTTGTTCACCAGGAGCGCCGCCTCGGCGCCCGTCAGCCGGCACAGGAGCGCCTCGGCGTGCACGTACCGGGAGCCCCGTTGGCCCGCCTCCAGGTCGTACTCCAGGTTGCTGTAGCCTTGCCCCGCCCCGCGCATGGCCTCGAGGACGGCGGCGCTGAGGGGCGCCCGGCCGAGGTTCGTGTGCAGAACCACGCCGGCAGCATTGATCACCGGCACCAGGGTGGGCGCGGCCAGGGTCGCCAGCCGCTCGGCGACCCGCTCGGCGAGGACCTCGTCGCCGGGATAGGCGCCGCCGGAGAGGATGTCGGCCCGTACGGCGTCGAGCACCTCCCGCAGGGCCTCGACCACGGGTCCTCGCCCGTAGGCGGCCTCCCAGGCGGCGGCCTCGGGGCGCTGCACAAAGGCATCCACGCCGGGCAGACGGCGCAGTTCGCTCTGGGTGTGGTCTGGGGTCACGGGGGCTCCTATCTGCGGCTACATCCCGGCGGCTAGATCTCGTCCCAGCCGAACACGGCCAGGTCCACGGCCCCCGAGGGGCCCACGGCCACGCCCTCGTCGGCCAGCAGGCTGCGCTGGAGGGCCGCCCCGTCCCCGCGCAGGCTGGAACGGCCGGCACTGTTCACCACGCGATGCCAGGGCAGGGCCTCGGGGCACTGGCGCATGGCCCAGCCCACGGCGCGGGCGCCGTTCGGCTGGCCGAGGTGCTGGGCGATCTGCCCATAGGTGACCACGCGCCCCCGGGGCACCCGCCCCACCACCTCGTACACCCGTGGGAAGAACGCGTCCGCCATGCCCCGCCCTACACGAGCCTTAGGTTGGGGACCACGTCCAGGTCCAGGCCCGAGCGTAGCCCTGAGAGGAAGCAGTGGTACCCGGCCATGGCCACCATCGCCGCATTGTCGGTGCAGAATGCGATGGGCGGGTAGCGCACGGCCACCTCCACCCGGCGGCTCATCTCCTGGCGCAGCGCGCCGTTGGCCGCCACGCCGCCGGCTATCAGTACCTGGACGGCGCCATAGCGCTCCGCCGCGGCGGCGGTCTTGGTCACCAGGGCGTCCACCACGGCGGCCTGGAAGGAGGCGGCCAGGTCGGGGATGGGCAGGTCCTCCTCGGCCTCGGGCGTGGCGTCCGCCAGGCGCTGGCCCCGCTCCTCGACCTCGACCCCCTGCTCGCGCCGCAGGTCCTGCACTACGCGGAGCACGGCGGTCTTGAGCCCGCTGAACGAAAAGTCGTACTCGCCGACGTCCAGCGCCCGGGGCAGGTCGAACGCCGTCGGGTCACCCTCCTCGGCCATCCGCTGGATGATCGGTCCGCCGGGGTAGCCGAGCCCCAAGAGGCGAGCCACCTTGTCAAAGGCCTCGCCGGCGGCGTCGTCCAGGGTGTGGCCCAGGAGAGTATAGTCATGGTGATCGCGCACCAGGATGAGGGAGGTGTGCCCGCCGGAGACCACCAGGCACACGGCAGGAAAGGCCGGCGCCACGAAATCCGCGTCGTCAACCCCCGGCGGGGTTAGCCAGTTGGCATAGACATGGGCTTCCAGGTGGTTGACGCCCACTAGCGGGATGCCGTGGGCCATCGACAGGGCCTTGGCGGCGTTCACCCCCACCAGGAGGGAGCCGGCCAGGCCCGGCCCGTACACCACTGCGAGGGCATCCAGGTCGCCCCAGTCGACCTCCGCCTCCCCCATCGCCTCGCGGATGACCGGGGCGATGGACAGGATGTGCTGGCGGGAGGCCATCTCGGGGAAGACCCCGCCATACTTTTGATGCATCTCGGCCTGCGAAGCGACCACGTTGGCGCGCAGGCGCCGCCCGTCGGTCAGCACCGCGGCTGCGGTCTCGTCGCAGGAGGTCTCGATAGCCAGAACCGTGGTCATGCCGCTCCCTCTAGCGCGGGGCCAGCCCGGGCAGCGTGGCGTACCAGAGGGCGTCGTTGGAGATCAGGAGCAACCGCTCGCTCTCCTCGTCCACCCACAGCCCGCGCAGGCCCTCCATTTCGGCCCCATCCAGCTTGGCCTTGAGCTGGCGGATATAGTTGCCCGCCTTGTCGAACTGCACGATGCGCTGGTTGCCGGTATCCGCCACGTACACGTACCCCGGCGCGCCCGGCTCTTGCTCGCCGGAGACGAAAATGGCGCCGGGGCTGCGCATCGGCGAGGGCAGCCCGTTCATGGTGAACTCGACCCGCTCGCCGTCAAAGAACTTGCCAATGTCTCCATTGGCAAAGAGGACGTACATGTTGCCGTCCACCGCCATATCCACCGCGCCGGTAAGGTCAATGCCCAGGGCGGGGTTCAGGTAGGGCGCCGGGGGGTTCGTATAGGCGTTGTCGGTGGGGACGTATTTCAAGATGGTGTTCAGGAGCGGATCCAGCACGTAGAGGTTGCCGAAATAGCCGCCGATGGCCTCCGGCTTGAGCCAGGTGTCCGCGTCGGCCACCGGCAGGGCGTCGATCCCGGTGTGGGCGTCATAGGCGAACATGGTGCCCGTGCGATCCAGCATCACAAAGGTATCCAGCGTGCGCTGCCCGCCGGCCTGCATCCAGGCGATGTCCACGACGTCGCCCACCCGCGCGCCGCCGTACAACTCGCCCTTCTTCAGGAGCGAGGGGTCGTCGCGGACGGGCTGCAGCGCATCGCCGACATCGTTCATCAGGTAGCGGTACACCCGATCGGCGCCGCGGTGGAGGACGTACAGGTCGATGCCCTGGACGACGATCCGCGAGGCGTCCGAGACCGCTACGGGCCCCGGCTCCAGGTCGGCCAGTCGGTAAAAGGTGTAGATGCGCTCCACCACGTTGATCTGGTCCAGTTGGTGCTCGACGCGGCGCTTGAGCGACTGGAGCATCTCGTCGCCCGGGGAGATGGCCAGCCCCTCCTGGGAGGCGGCCAGCGCGTCGTAGAGGCCCTGGCGGGTGGCGGCCACGTTCCCGGAGGTGGTGGCCTCCTCGTAGAGGGTCTGGGCGCGGGCCTGGATGTCGCCGAACTGGTTGCGACGGGAGGCCTCGTACTGCATGCGGGTGGCGATCACCACCCCCAGCATCACTAGGGGGATGGCCATGGCCAGGAACACCAGGGCCTTGCCGCCGGTGGGGATGCTCTCGGCCCGCGGCGGGCGGCTGGGACGTTCGGGAACCTTGTCGGGTAACACGCTCACGACCGCGTCCTCCAGTTGGATGACAAGACGATGGAACCGTTCGGAGATGGCCCGCCCCGCGCCGCGGAGATCGGGAAGTGGCAGCCGCGGCCTGGCGGGCGCCCCGTACGCCGACGCCTCCGGCTCCGCCGCGGCGTCATCGGCCCAGGCCGATTCGTCCTCCCCCTCCCACGCCTCCTCGCCCCACGGCGCCTCGTCGGCGCCTTCCGGCGCCCCGTCGGCGCCTTCCGACGCTTCGTCGGCGTCTTCCGGCGTCCCGCCGGCGTTTTCCGACGCCTCGCCGACGATTGCCGGGGGCTCCGGCTCCGGGGGTTCGTTGATCTCTGCCGGGAGGCCTTCCTCCTCCTCCGGCGGGCTCGCCTCCGCCACCGCCTCGTCAGGGACGACCTCGGGAGATGGTTCTTCCTCGGGCGGTGCGTCCTGCGGCTCGTCCGCCGGAACCTCCTCCGGGGGTTCGAGGTCGATATCCTCCGGAGCCCATTCCTCGGCGAGGGCGGGTTCAGGTGCCGCAGCGGCCTCGGCGGGCGCCTCGACCGCGATCCGCGGCAGCGTCGTCACCGCGTCGGCGTCCCCGGCCGAGTCCGCTGGGCCGTCGCCGGGCTGGCCGATGCGGATCGCCGACCACTCCCCGTCGCCACACCAGGGCGCCAGGCGGGTGCAGGCCTCCTCGGGCGCCT
>JAAZBQ010000497.1 GCA_012513725.1 Chloroflexota bacterium | reverse complement strand
GGGCGAACCGCCCCGAGCGGGGGCGCTGACCCCCGAGGCCCTGGCCGAGTTGGGGGCAAGCGCCGACCTGGTGGTGAACAGCACGTCGTTGGGGATGTGGCCACACACCGAGACGAGCCCCTGGCCCAAGGAGGTGCCCTTTCCCGGGGGCGCGTTCCTCTACGACCTGGTCTACAACCCCCGGCGCACGCGCCTGATGGCCCAGGCCGAGGCCGCCGGCGCCCGGGCCGTCGATGGCCTGCGGATGCTCGTGCACCAGGGGGCCGAGGCCCTATCGATGTGGACGGGCGTGGCGGCGCCGGTGGAGGTCATGTACCGCGCCTGCAAGCGCGCGCTGGAGGGAGGATGACATGCTCCGTTTCCTGACCGCCGGGGAATCCCACGGCCCCTGCCTCACGGCGATCGTCGAAGGCTTGCCCGCCGGGCTGCCCCTGGAGCCCGGCGACGTCGACGCGGAACTCGCGCGACGCCAGGCCGGCTATGGCCGCGGCGACCGGCAAAAGATCGAGCGCGATGCAGTGCGCCTTCTCGCCGGCCTCCACGCCGGGCACACCATCGGCGCGCCGCTGGCCATGCTGATCGCCAACCGCGATTACGAGAACTGGCGGGAGCGCGTGGAGCCCGCCTGGACCCGCCCGCGCCCCGGACACGCCGAACTGGCCGGCGCCACCAAGTACGGGTTGGACGACTTGCGCCTGGTGGCCGAGCGGGCCAGCGCCCGCACCACCGCCGCCCAGGTGGCGGTCGGCGCCGTGGCCAAGGTCCTCTTGCGAGAAGTCGGGGTGAGGGTGAGCAGTTATGTCCAGTCGATCGGCGACGTGACCGCCGATGTCGCGGGGCTAGACCTTCGCGAGCGGCTGCGGCGCGCCGCGGATTCCGACGTCTCCTGCCCCGACCCCGCGGCCGCCGCGGCGATGCGGCAGGCCATCGACGCGGCCCGGGAGGCCGGCGAGTCGTTGGGTGGGATCATCGTCCTCGTCGCGCTGGGCCTGCCGGTCGGCCTAGGCTCCCACGCCCACTGGGACCGGCGGCTGGACGGCCGCCTGGCCCAGGCCGTAATGGGCATCCAAGCCATCAAGGGGGTGGAGGTCGGCCCGGCGTTCGAGAACGCCACGCTGCCCGGCACCCGGGTCCACGACGCGCTGTACCCCGACGCCGGCGGTCGCCCGGCGCGCCGCACGAACCGCGCCGGCGGCCTGGAGGGCGGCATGACGAACGGCGAGCCGCTGGTCCTCCGGGCGGCGATGAAGCCGATCCCCACCACCGTGTCGCCGCTCCCGACGGTGGATCTGGCCACGGGGGAAGCCACGGAGACCCAGTACCAGCGCTCGGATGTCTGCGCCGTCCCGGCGGCGGCGATCGTCGGCGAGGCGATGGTGGCCTGGGTGCTCGCCCAGGCGCTCCTGGAGCGCTACGGAGGGGACACGCTGGACGATCTCGTCAGGAGGGTAGAGGGTGACCGCTGATCAGCGCAACATCATCATCACCGGATTCATGGGCACCGGCAAGAGCGTGGTGGCCCGGGCCGTGGCCGAGCGCTTGGGCCGGCCCCTCGTGGATATGGACGCCGTCATCGCGGAGCGCGCCGGCAAGAGCATCCCCGAGGTCTTTAGCCAGCACGGCGAGGCCACTTTCCGCCACTATGAGCGGCTCCTGTGCGAGGAACTAGCCCAGCAGCGCGGCTTGGTGATCGCCACGGGCGGCGGCGCCCTGGTGGACGCGGAAAACCGCCGGCTGCTGGGCAGCGGCGGCCTCCTCATCTGCCTCGATTGCGCGCCGGAGGAG
>JAAZBQ010000496.1 GCA_012513725.1 Chloroflexota bacterium | reverse complement strand
TGCCCCGGCGGCTGGATACCATCACCGAGCAGCTCGAGCGGGGCAGGATGTCCCTGGGTTTCGATATCCATGGCCTGCCCAACGCGTTGCGCAAGCTGGATGCCATCGCCAACCGCCTGGCGTTCAGCATCATCGTCGCCGCCCTCGTGGTGGGATCGGCGCTGGTGCTCGCGGCGGGGCCCGAGGCGCAGTTCCTGATTCCGTTCACCCGGATCGCCCTGCCCATTCCCGAACTGGGGTTCGTCATCGCGGCACTGATGGGGGCCTGGCTCCTCTTTTCCATCGTCAGGTCGCGCGGACTATAAACCATCGCGCGTCGCCGAGCGGCGGCGCCCATGCACATCAGGAGGATACGATGCAAGTGCTCGTGACCGGCGGCGCCGGGTTTATCGGTTCGCACGTCGTGGATGCCTGCCTTGCCGCCGGTCACCAGGTGGCGGCGCTCGATGACCTCTCTACCGGCAAGCGGGAGAACGTGAACCCCGCGGCGACGCTCCACGTGGCGGACCTCCGCGACCGCTCGGCTCTTGACGAGGTGCTGGCCGCCGTGCGCCCCGAGGTGATCTTTCACCTGGCGGCCAAGGCCAACGTCCGCGAGTCGATGGTGGAGCCCGTCCTCTACGCCCAGGTCAATATCCTGGGCTCGCTGAACCTGCTCGAGTCGGCCCGCGCCCACGGCACCCGCAAGATCGTGTACGCCTCCACCGGCGGGGCGGCCTACGGCGAGCCCCAGTACCTGCCCGCCGACGAGGACCACCCGGTGAACCCGCTGGATCCCTACGGGGCCAGCAAGCACCACGTGGAGCACTATTTGTTCATCTACAAGAAGCACTTTGGCCTGGACTATACCACCCTGCGCTTCCCGAATGTGTACGGGCCCCGGCAGGATCCCTACGGGGAGGCGGGCGTGGTGGCCATCTGGACGAACCAGATGCTGAACGGCGGCCAGCCGGTGATCAACGGCACCGGCGAGCAGGAGCGCGATTTCGTGTACGTCGGCGACATCGCCCGGGCCAACGTGCTGGCCGTCGAGGCGGGGAGCGGCAGCATCATCAACCTCGGTTCCGGCGTCGGCACGCCGATCATCGACATTTTCCACGCGCTCAAGCGGGCCACGGGCAGCGGCTGCGACGAGGTCCACGCTCCCGCCAAGCAGGGCGAGGTGTTCCGCATCTACCTGGACGCCAGCCGCGCCAAGACGGAGCTGGGCTGGGAGCCCGAGGTCTCGCTCGAGGAGGGCCTGGCCCTGACGGTCGAGCACTTTCAGAAGTAACGGGTGTAGGCCTGGCGTCAGCCGGGCACCCGGCATTGGCCGGGCACCCGGCATTGGCCGGGCACGGTCATAGGGAGGCGACCGGTGGCAACGGCGCGCACGGCGGTTCGGGTGTTGCGCCTCGGGCGCCTGCACTTTGTGCTGGCGGGACTGCTGCTCTTTTCGTGGGGAGCGCTCCTCGCGGTGCTGGCGGGCGCCGAGGCGGCCTGGGGACGTTTCGCCCTCGGCTACCTGGTGCTCTTTCCGGCGCACCTCTCGGTTTCCTACTCGAACGACTATTTCGACGCCGAGGCGGACGCCTATGGCACGCCGACCCTGTTCACCGGCGGGAGCGGCATCCTGCAGGCCGAGCCGGCGCTGCGTCCCCTGGCCCGGGCCATCGCCCTGGGGCTCATCGGGCTCTCGCTCGTGATGGGGATCGTCTTTGCCTGGCGGTACGGCGGGGGCGTCGGCTTTGTGGGCCTGGTGCTCGTGGGCAACCTGCTCGGCTGGTTCTACGCCGCGCCGCCCCTGCGCCTCTCCTACCGGGGCCTGGGCGAGGCGGCCACCGCGGCGATGGTGGGCTTTTTGCTGCCCGCCCTCGGCTTCCTGGTGATGGCCGGCGCCCTCGAGGGGCCGTTCCTCCTGGTGGCGCCGGCGCTCCTCCTGTACGGCGCATCGTTCATCGTGGCGGTCCAGATCCCCGACGTCGAGGCGGATCGCCTGGCGGGCAAGAACACCCTGGTGGGCCGCCGCGGGCGGCCCTGGGCGTTCTCGGCCCTCGGCCTGCTACCCTCGCTGGCCACCGTCTACCTCCTCGTGGCCGGCTGGTTCCTGCGAGAGGTGCTGGCGCTGCCCCTGTGGCCGGTGGGTCTCCTCTCGGTGTCGGTGGCCGTCGCCGGGATCGTCGGCGCCGTGCGGCGCCCCACCCAGCGCACCGCCGCCACGCGGCTGGTGAACGCGTTCCTCATCGCCCTGGTGCTCTTTGTCCTCGCCGCCGACGCGTACTGGCTCCTAGCCCTGTAGCGGGCCGGGCTTGGGGCTGAGGGCGCCTCCCCCCACGAATGCCGGACGAATCCCGTAGTACGGGTAGCGAACGCTGTGGTAGACCCGTGGCATGGGGGCTCGATGGTGATGTGGATGCGGGGCGTCGTTGGGTCCGTCTGACCTCCGGGTAGAGATTCGTCCGCCATTGGTGGCATTCGTGTCGCAAGCGCCGGCGTCAACGCGCACGCCGTGCCCGCCGGTTGACAGGGCGGCCCGCGATCCGGACAATGGGCCACAACGCACCCCCACGCGGCCGCCAGGCCCGCGACAGAGCAAGGAGGATCCCGGTGGGCAAGTACGCGATTGGCATCGACTTTGGCACCGAGTCGGCCCGCGCCGTGCTGGTGGACGTCTCGGATGGCAGCGAACTCTCCTCGGCGGTGTACGAGTACTCGGACGGGGTGATCGACGAGCGCCTTCCCGGCACCGACATCCGGCTGGAGCCCGATTGGGCCCTGCAGAACCCGATGGATTACGTGCGGGCCGTCCAGGATACCGTGCCCCGCGCCCTCCGCGAGGCCGGGGTGCCTGCCGAGGACGTGATCGGCCTGGGCATCGACTTTACCGCCTGCACGATGCTCCCCACCAGGGCCGACGGCACGCCCCTCTGCGCCCTCGACGCGTACCGCAACAACCCCCACGCCTGGGTCAAACTCTGGAAGCACCACGCGGCGCAGCCCGAGGCCGACCAGGTGAACGAGACGGCCCGCCAGCGGGGCGAGACGTGGCTCCAGCGCTACGGCGGCAAGATCTCGTCCGAGTGGTTCATTCCCAAGGCGCTCCAGATCCTCCACGAGGCGCCCGAGATCTATGAGGCCGCCGATCGAATGATAGAGGCCGCCGACTGGATCGTCTGGCAGCTCACCGGAGTCGAGACCCGCAACTCGTGCACCGCCGGCTACAAGGCCATCTGGTCCAAGCGGGAGGGCTATCCCTCTCCCGACTTTTTCGCCGCCCTGCACCCGCGGATGCGCGACATCGTGGATGAAAAGATGTCCCGCGACATCCTGCCCCTCGGCGCCCGGGCCGGTGGGCTGACCGCCGAGATGGCCCGCGCCACCGGCCTCCCCGAGGGCACCGCCGTGGCGGTCGCCAACGTGGATGCCCACGTCACCGTGCCCGCCGCCCGGGTGGTGGAGACCGGCACCATGGTCATGATCATGGGCACCTCCACCTGCCACATGGTCCTGGGCGACGAGGAACGGATCGTCCCGGGGATGTGCGGCGTGGTGGAAGACGGCATCCTCCCGGGCCTGCACGGCTACGAGGCGGGGCAATCGTGCGTCGGCGATCACTTTGCCTGGTTCGTCGAGCGCTGCGTGCCGGCCGAGTACCAGGCCGAGGCGGAGCGCCGCGGCATCGGCATCCACGCCCTCCTCGAGGAGCAGGCCGCCGCGCTCAAGCCCGGCGAGTCGGGCCTCGTGGCGCTGGACTGGTGGAACGGCAACCGCTCCGTCCTGGTGGACGTGGACCTCACCGGGCTCCTGATCGGCGCCACGCTGGCCACCCGGCCCGAGGAGATCTATCGGGCGCTCATCGAGGCCACGGCCTATGGCACCCGGGTGATCATCGAGGCGTTCGAGGAGCATGGCGTGGCGGTCCAGGATATCGTCGCCGCCGGCGGCCTACCCGAGCGCAACCGGCTCCTGATGCAGATCTATGCCGACGTCATGGGCCGGGAGTTCAAGGTGATCGGCACCCAGCAGGGTGGGGCGCTGGGCTCGGCCATGCACGGCGCGGTGGCGGCGGGCGCCGCGGCCGGCGGGTACGACGACATCGTCCAGGCCGCCGAGCGCATGGGGAAACTCAAGGACGAGGTGTACCGGCCCATCGCCGAGCACACGGCCGTCTACGACCGGCTCTACGCCGAGTACCGCACCCTCCACGACTATTTCGGCCGTGGCGAGAACGACGTGATGAAGCGCCTGAAGGCCATCCGCGCGGAGTCCCGCGCCGGCTGAGCCGTTCGGCAGCACAGACGGCGGCCCCACGTCCTATCGTGGCTGACCGTGGCGAGAGCCTCGCAAGCAGAGGACCGGCCGTCAGGCCGGTCCTCGATAGCCCCGTACGCCGTGCGCCACTTTGGCATCTCTTATGCACCCTCCGGAGAGGGGGTTACGTGGGGGGCGGCTTCCCACCTCAGGGCTGACCTCAGACAAGCACACCGCACCCTCGGTGTCAAGCCCGAAACGGCGCAGCAGCACGTCGAAACCGGCAGGTACCCTCACCTGAGGTGCAGCGCTGCATCTGCCGCCTTGTGAATCCTGTGCATCCTGTCGCGCTGTCCTCTCACAACAGGCTCTGCGGATCCACATCCACCCCCCAGCCCAACGGCAGCCGCAGATCCC
>JAAZBQ010000495.1 GCA_012513725.1 Chloroflexota bacterium | reverse complement strand
CGGACGCGCCCACGTGGAGGAAGAGCAGATCGGCGTCGTCCGGGCCGGGGAGCGGGGCGGGCTCCAGCGGCAGGAGGGTCGCGGTGGGCAGGGGGGTGGGCTTGATCGGCGCGGTGGAGCGGATGCCCGAAGCGGAATAGGTCGGCAGCGCCGTCGGACGCGTCGACACCCGAGGCGCAGCCAGCCCCCGATCGGCCGCGAACACCGGTCCCTGCGCACCGACTCCCTGCACAGGCGATCGGAGGGGATACCCACCATAGAGGGCGTACATCAGAAGGGCGGCCAGGGCGACCCCGATACACGCATAAGCGAGCAACTCGCGTCGAGACATCGTCCTCGCTCCTTGCGAACCGACCCAAGGCTAGCGGGTGTGACGCAAAGGAGTGTGGTGGACGTGCAAGCGCCCGGGTCCTACAACGACGTTGCAGCAAACGATCGACAACGGAAGGAGACATTCGCGGCAGGAGGGAGAGGGCGGGAGGGAAACCGCGGAAAAAGAGGCAGCAGCGCCTCCACCACATCATATCGCATTGCGCGCGCACCGTCGAGTCGCTGCGCGTTCGGGAGGATCCCGGTCCTCAGCGCGAGGGGGGCGCCCACCGCGATAGCTCGCTCGGCGCCGCGATCCCCCGTTGGGTGATGATGGCCGTCACATAGCGCGCCGGGGTGACGTCGAACGCGGGGTTCAGCGCCCGCGTCTCGGCGGGGCCCAGGCGCACGCGGCAGAGCTCACCCGCGTCGCTGAGGCCCTCGACGTACAGGACCTCGTCCTCGCTCCGCTCCTCGATGGGGATGGCGTCGCCGTCCGGGCTCTCCCAGTCGATGGTGCTCTCGGGGGCGGCGACGTAGAACGGCACGCCGTTCTCGTGGGCCACCACGGCCTTTTCGTAGGTGCCGATCTTGTTCGCCACATCGCCGTTGGCGGCGATGCGGTCCGAGCCGACGATGACGGCGTCCACCTGGCCCCGGCGCATCAGGTGGCCGGCGGCGTTGTCGGCGATGATGGCGTGGGGGATGCCCTCGCCGCAGAGCTCCCAGGCCGTCAGCCGTGCGCCCTGGCAGCGGGGACGCGTCTCGTCGGCGTAGACAAAGAGGCGCTTGCCCTGCCGGGCGGCCATGTAGATGGGCGCCAAAGCGCTGCCCCAGTCGACAAACGCCAGCCAGCCGGCGTTGCAGTGGGTGAGGACGCGCGCGCCATCCGCCAGGAGGTCGGCGCCCAGGCGGCCGATCGCTTCCCCGGCGGCGGCGTTCTCGTCGGCCAGGCGGCCGGCGATGGCCACCGCCTCCTCCCGGGCCGCAACGGGCGACGAGGCGGCCACGATCCCTCCCAGCACGCGATCGATGGCGTAAAAGAGGTCCTGGGCGGTGGGGCGGGTCTGCCGGAGGGTCTCGGCGCCCTGGGCGACGTACTGGGAAAAGCGCTCGTCATCCGGCGCCTCCAGGGCGACCTGGGCCATGCCATAGCCCGCCGCCGCCCCGATGGCCCCCGCGCCGCGGACGATCATCGTGCGGATGGCCTCGGCGGTGTCGCGGTGGGTGGGCAGGTCGATAATCTCAAAGCGGTGGGGGATGAGGTGCTGGTTGATCATCCGCACCGCCGGGCCTTCCATCCATACCGTGCGATAGTGTACGCCGCCGACCTTCAACGCCCTTCCTCCTGCTCTCCTGCTGCCCAACAACCCTCAACACAAATATAACGAGTAAGAAGGAAGCCTACCACGGATTACACGGATAAACGGATGACACGGAAAGAGGATCTGAAGATTGCGTGTTCCTCGGCCTGGAGCGGCGACCCCCACTCCCCTCTTCATCCGTTCCATCCGTTTATCCGTGGAATCCGTGGTAGGTTCGCTCCCTGCGCAATCTCGGCCTGGGCTAAAAGCCCCGCCCTTTGTCGACCTGGTTCCTGAGGGGCAGTTCGCCCCGGACAAAGCGGGAGAGGTTCTCCTTGAAGATGTCCAGGATGTGCTCGCACTCGAACTGGGTGCCCCCGGCCACGTGCGGGGTGATCAGGATGTTCGGCACATCCCACAGCGGCGAATCCGCCGCTAGCGGCTCGTCCGTCACCACGTCGAGCGCTGCGGCCGCCAGGCGGCCCTCTTGCAGCGCGGCGGCCAGGGCCTCCTCGTCGATGACCCCGCCCCGGGAGATGCCCACCAACATGGCCGTCGGCTTGGCATGCGCCAGTAGCTCCGCGCCGACCATGCCGGCCGTCTCGGCGGTATAGGGCACCGTCACCACGACAAAGTCGGACTCGGCCAGGAGGCGCGGCAGCCCGGAGAGGTCGCCGAGCCACTCGACGTGATCGGGCCGCTCGACGGGCAACGCGTCGACGGCGATCACGCGCATGTCAAAGGCGTGCGCCCGCTTGGCCACGGCGCGGCCCACGGTACCCAGGCCCACGATACCCATCGTGCTGCCGGTGAGCTCCACCAGCGAGGCGCGGAACTCGCGGTTGGACCACTGGCGCTGCTGCTGCTGGCCGACGAACTCGCGGATGCCCCGGGTAAAGGCCAGGATCATGGCAAAGGCATGCTCGGCCAGGCAGGCGCCGTGGGTGCCCCGCGCGCTGGTCAGGAGGATGTCGCCGTTGCGGAGTTCGGGGATGGCCAGGAAGCGGTCGACGCCGCTCGAGGGGGACTGGATCCAGCGCAGGCGCTTGGCGGCGCGCAGGTCATCGCCGCTCACCCAGCCCATGAACACGTCCGCATCGGCAAGTGCCTCGGGCAGCGCCTCGCGCGACGCGCAGTGCGCAAACTCGACCTGCGGGTACTGCG